>JBKKAE010000032.1:0-2748 GCA_046714835.1 Actinomycetota bacterium
TCGAGCGCTCGGGCCCGGTCAGCACGTTCTTCACGTATTGCTGGGTGATCGTCGACCCGCCCTGGCTCATGGAGCCGCTCGTGACGTTGGCCCAGGACGCGCGAGCCCCCGAGCCCAGATCGAGACCGTCGTGGCGGTAGAAGTCGGCGTCCTCGACTGCCACCACGGCTTGCCGGAGGGACAACGGCATCTGCGCGAATGGGATCAAGACCCGGTCCACGCCCGCGTGGAGCTCCGCGATCTGGTTCCCGGCACGGTCGAGGAGTTCGGTCGTCTCCTCCAGGGGCGGGATGTCCGGCAGCTCGGTCGACATGAACAACGCGGCGAGGGCGCCGGTGACGGACAACGACGGGAGGAGGACCGACAGGATCGCGATCGAGGCGAGCCGCCGGCCTCTGCTCGTCGCCGGAGCAGGCGCAGCCGCCGCCCAGGCATCCTCGCGTGCCAGACGAGGAGGTCCGAGCGTTCGGAGCCGGGTAGTGGGGATCGGACTCATCGCTTCGGGGGCAAACGGCGTCGAGCATCTACCCGGCAAGATGAGACCGCAAACCAACCGGAAGGCCCCGCACGGTGTAGTGAGCGCGGCGACCGGGTAAAAGGCGGCCATGAACATCGGGAGGATCGTCCGCGAGGTCGAAGCGCTACCGGACACCGAGATCGAGCCCCTCCCGATGTCGGAGCCCTCCCCCGAGCCACTCTCTGAGCCGGTCCACCTGCCCGTCTAGCGATGGCAGAGGTCGTCCCCATCGTCGGGTCCGTCCGAGGGTTCCGCTGGTGGCGACTGTCGGGCAGCGGGGAGCTGCTATCGCCGTGGCGCGGGCCCGTGTGCTGGCGGCCCGGTCGGAACGAGGCGTCATGCCTCGCCCGGCGCGGGATGCTCGGGTGGAAGATGGCGCGAACGCCACATCCCCTTGGGTGCCCCGCAACCGGATGCGAGTGCGGCTTCTATGCGCTCCACTCCCTCCCGGAGATGAACGAGGGCCTCGACCGGGCTATCTGGGAGATCGACACGGCGACCTCAGGGGGCCGGCACGGTCTCGTGCTCGGCGTGGTGGCCGGATACGGGCGGGTGCTCATCGGAACCGAGGGCTGGCGCGCCCGCTTCGGCAAGATCCTCGCGCTCTTCGCGGGGCCCACCGTCACGAGCCACACCCGGGAGATGGGTGTCGCCGCCGCCGCGTACGGAGTGCCCCTGTACCGAGACCTGGACGCGATCGTGTCGGAATGGGGGCCGGACCGGGCCGTCGTGGACGACCTGACGGCCTGAGCCTCCCCACGGCGCCGATACCATGGCGCACCCATCTCGAGGAGGCGCGCGTGGCGACATCGACCGACCAACGGATCCCGGTCACCCTGGTACCCGGCGACGGCATCGGACCGGAGGTCACCGACTCGGCCCGGCGGATCGTCGAGGCGTCGGGAGCTCCCATCGACTGGGAGGGATGCGAAGCCGGGGCCGAGGTCTTCAAGAAGGGCCTCCCGTCCGGTGTGCCCGAGGAGACGATCGCGTCGCTGTCCCGCACTCGCGTGATGTTGAAGGGACCCCTCGAGACCCCGGTCGGCTTCGGTGAGAAGAGCGCGAACGTCACGCTCCGCAAGCTCTTCGAGACCTACGCGAACGTCCGGCCGGTGCGAGAGCTCCCCGGAGTGAAGACCCCGTACAGCGGACGAGGCATCGACCTCGTGATGGTCCGGGAGAACGTCGAGGACCTCTACGCGGGCATCGAGTACATGCAGACGCCCGGTGTGGCCGAGGCGCTCAAGCTGATCTCGGTCAAAGGATGCGAGAAGATCGCGCGCTTCGCCTTCGAGTACGCGAGGAGCGAGCACCGCACGCAGGTCACCTGCGCAACGAAGGCGAACATCATGAAGCTCTCCGAGGGGACGCTGAAGCGCGTGTTCGAGCAGGTGGCTCCGGAGTACGAGGACATCGAGTCCTGGCATCTGATCGTCGACAACTGCGCGCATCAGCTGGTGAAGCGACCAGAGCAGTTCGACGTGCTGGTGATGACGAACATGAACGGCGACATCCTGTCGGACCTGACGAGCGCCCTCGTCGGCGGCCTCGGCTTCGCCCCCAGCGCCAACATCGGGAGCGAGGTCGCGATCTTCGAGGCGGTGCACGGGTCGGCCCCGAAGTATGCGGGCAAGAACGTCATCAACCCGACGGCGCTGATCCTCTCGGCCGTCCTGATGCTCCGCTACCTCCAGCTGTTCGAGCAGGCGGACGCCATCGAGCACGCGGTACTGGTCACCCTCGAGGACGGCGTGCTCACGGGCGACGTGGTGGGGTACGGCAACGGTGCATCGACGACGGATTACACCGACACGATCATCGGGAACCTCGGCCGTCGGTCCGAGGGCTGGGCGGTCCGCGACCACCTCCCGCTCGTCCTGCCGAAGCTGTCGGACGACATCGACTACGTGAAACCGGCATCCCGAGCGGTCGTCGGGATGGACGTCTTCGTTGAGTCACCCCTGGGCCCCGCCGAGCTCGGCGCTTCGCTGATGGAGCTGACGCTCGAGACGCCTCTGTCCCTGAAGCTGGTGTCGTCGCGAGGGACCAAGGTGTTCCCTCCGACCGGCGCGATCACCGACACCGTGGACCACTACCGGTGTCGCTTCATCATCAAGGAGAGCCCCGGCGACCTCTCCGACGACGACGTCCATCAGCTGCTTGTGGCCATCAGCCAGCGGCATCGATGGATGCACATCGATAAGCTGCAGGAGTTCGACGGAGAGCTCGGT
>JBKKAE010000033.1:0-5014 GCA_046714835.1 Actinomycetota bacterium
TCGAAGGCCACGCAGGTCCGTTCCTTGTTCCAGTACTCCATCGACCCGACGGCGTCGAGCTGCTGCAGCTTCGTCTGGATGCGCTCGACGGTCTCGGGTCTCGCGGGGTCGTTCAGGTAGACGGCCACCTGCACGTTCCCGGTCCAGGCCTCGATCACCAGGTTGAACTGACGCGCGATCAGCAGCGCGAGCCCGAACAGGAACAACGCGATGAAGGCGGTCGACATCGCCGCGAACGCCACGACGCCGTTCCGCCGCAGGCCTGAGGCGGTCTCGCGGAAGAAGTACTCGACCCGTGGCGCCATCAGCTGTAGACGCCCCGGGACTGGTCTCGAACGACCCTGCCCTTGTCCAGCTCGATCACTCGTTTACGCATCGCGTCGACGATGGCCTGGTCGTGGGTCGCCATGAGGATCGTCGTCCCGATCCGGTTCACCTTGTCGAGGAGGCGCATGATGTCGACCGACGTGTTGGGGTCGAGGTTCCCGGTGGGCTCGTCGGCGAGCAGAACGAGAGGTCTATTCACGCACGCCCGCGCGATCGACACGCGTTGCTGCTCCCCGCCGGAGAGCTCGTCCGGGTAGGCGTTCAGCTTGTCCCCCAACCCAACGTATTCGAGGATCTCCGGGACACGCTGATCGATCACGTGCTTCGGCTTCCCGATCACCTCGAGTGCGAACGAGACGTTCTCGAAAGCCGTCTTGTCCTGGAGGAGCTTGTAGTCCTGGAACACCGTGCCGATGTTCCTTCGCAGGTGCGGGACCTTGAACGACGTGATCTTCGAGAGGTTCTTGCCGGCCACGAACACATCTCCGCGGCTCGCCTCCTCCTGCTTCAGGAGGAGGCGGATCATCGTCGATTTCCCGGAACCGGACGGGCCCACGACGAAGACGAACTCGCCCTTGTCGATCTCAACCGAGACGTCCTCGAGGGCGGTGACGCCGTTCCGGTAGACCTTGGTGACTCGTCGGATACTGATCATGGCGTGAGGAATACGACCTGGAGTTGGGGTCGGCCCACCCTACCAGAGGTCTTCCGCGACACCGGTGAACGTGCCGTAGTCTGGCTGGCGTGGACCCCGCGGATGCGAGCCGGCTCGCGCCGCGCGCGGCGCAGCGCTTCGCCCTCTGGCTCGGACCGCTGCTCATCCTCGCCTCCGTCGTCTTCGCGCTCCGCGGATTCATCGTCGACGGCGCACTGACCAACCAGCACCCCGACCTCCTGACCTTCTGGCTCCCCCGATGGTCGTTCCTGGGCGATTCCGTCGCCTCCGGCCGGATCCCCGTGTGGAACCCGTTCGAGATGGCCGGATACCGCTTCGCCGCCGATCCTCAGAGCGGTTGGCTGTCTGCGACTCCCACGGTGCTCTTCTCGCTGTTCTCGCCGGGACCCGCCCTCCGGATCTTCATCGTCTTCAACCCGCTTCTCGCCGGTCTCGGCTTGTACGCCTTCCTCCGGAAAGAGGACCTGGGGCGGGCGGCGGCAACGGTCGGGGGCCTCGTCCTCGCGATGATGATGGCGACGTCCACGATCGCGATCTCGCTGCCGTTCGCGGGCGCTCTGGGATGGACGGCCGCTCTCCTCCTCGCCGCCGCGGGCTACCGGAGGTCCGAGCGATGGTCCGGACGGATCGCGTGGCTCGCGCTGGGTGCCTTCGCGTGGATGCAGGTGGCGGCGGCCCACATGAGCCACGGCCTCGTGATCGCGACGGCGTTCGCGACCGTCTACCTGGTTGCCGCCGCCGTGAGCGACGCGCGGGCCGGGGTCACCGAAAGACGCTCGGCCGCCGGGCGAGTGGCGCTGTTCCTCGCCGTCCTGCCTATCGCCGCGCTGCCGATCCTCGTGCCACACGTCGACTTCCTCGGCGAGTCGAGCCTGCGCGGCGGCTACGGAGTGCTCGGTGACACAGGTCAATCAGACGTGGGCGATCCGCTCGGTTCGAACGGCGTCTGGGCGGCCTGGCCGCTGGGCTTCGCCGCCGCGCCGGGGGCATACGCCGGCGCGGTCGCCCTCGCGTGCGTCCTCCTCGCGGCCCGCGCTCGCCGGCTCCGCACGCTCGTGGTGGCGGTCGGAGGGCTTGCGCTCGCCGCGTACGTGCTCACGTCCCCCCTGCTCGTGACGGCTGCCTGGTTCCGGGCCCTCGTGCTCGAGATCCCGTTCGGGGACGTGTACCTCCACAACCCCGGGCGCCTCCGATACGTGGCCGTGCTCGCGCTACCCGTTCTCGCCGCGGTGGGCTTGCAAGGCCTCGTGGAACGGCGACTCTCCCCTCGCGCCGCGGGCACGTGGCTCGGCGCCGCGTTGGTCGCGCTCCTCGTCTGGCCGCTCCTCGCGGGAGGCAGCCTGGTTCGGTTCGCCTTGGTCGCCGCGATCTTGATAGCCGGCGCCCCGCTCCTCTACGGGCTGGCCACCCGCCGATGGCGATGGGCCTCCGCGCCCGCGCTGGTGGGTCTGCTCGCCCTCGAGCTCCTGGGGAGCGCCGTCTATGCGCAGTCCTACGAGGGCGGCACGATCTTCACCGGGCTGGAGACGGGTGAGCACCCGAGCCTCGTCCCGCAGGTCCTCCGGTATCCCATGCTGGACGAAGCCGCGTACCTCGCGCCGACGACGATCGTCGAGCGCATGCGAGCGGAGCCCGGTCGCTACGCGACGTGGGCCCCCCCGGCGGCGTATTTCGAGAAGGGCTACCTGTGGATGAAGTCGCCGTGGGACTGGCCGGCGCTCGCGCCCACGAGGGGAACGCTCTTCGCGATCCCTGACGCGCTGGGCTACAACCCCGTGCAGCTCCCGCGCTACTGGCGATACATCCGGGCGACCAACGAACTCTCGGTCTTCTACAACGCGTCAGTGCTCAACGTGCCTTCCGTCGAGGACGTCCGTCTGCTGGGTCTGCGCTACTTGGTGATCCCGACGGGACTGGAGTCACCCGTCGAGGGAACGGTCGTGGAACGGTCCGACGGCTACTCGCTCTGGGAGTTGGCCGACCGCCAACCCGAGGCGACAGGGACGGAACAGGTCGAGCGCGCGCGGAACGCGCAGGAAGCGCTCGAGATGGTCACCACGCCCGGTTTCGACCCGGCACAGATCACCGTCGTGGAGGACTCCGACGTCTTCGGAGTGGCGGGCGAGGCGCAACGTTGGGGCGCGCGGATCGTCGGACGGACACCGACCGTGCTCAGGATCCGGCTCGAGCCCACGAACGGTGGGGTGCTCACCATCCGGAGTGCCTTCGACCCCGGCTGGCGGGCGAAGGTTGACGGCCGTGACGCGCGGACGCTCCCCGTCGACGGCTTCCTCCAAGGTGTGCTGATCCCCTCGAGCACGCGCGAGGTCGTCCTCACCTACCACGACGACTCGGTGATGATCGGCCTGGCCCTCGGTGCCGCGGTCTGGGCCGCGCTTCTCGCCGCGCCACTCGTGGCGCTCCTGCTCGAGCGGCGCACTGCTCCCGGTCGCCGGGCTCCGCGGCGCCTTACGCGGAGTCGCCCACAGATGCCCGTCGCCTGAGCTCTCCCTCGATGAACCGGTCGATGTCGCCGCCGAGGACGCGTGAGGGGTCGCCCACCTCGACATCCGTCCGGTGATCCTTGACCATCTGATACGGAGCGAGCACATAGGAACGGATCTGCGAACCGAAGTCCACGGCCTTGCGCTCCCCTCGCAGCTCGTTCATCTCCTGCTCCCGGCGCCGGCGCTCGAGCTCGGCCAGACGCGCCTTCAGGATCCGCATGGCGACCGCGCGATTCTGGAGCTGTGACCGCTCGTTCTGGCACGCGACGACGATGCCCGACGGCAAGTGCGTGATCCGTACGGCGGAATCCGTCGTGTTCACCGACTGCCCGCCGGGCCCGGAGGAGCGGAACACGTCGATGCGCAGGTCCTCCTCGGGGATCTCGACCTCCTCTTCCTCCGACTGCTCGAGGAGGGGGATGACGTCGAGGGCGGCGAAGGATGTGTGACGCCGCTTCTGGGCGTCGAACGGGCTGATCCGGACCAGGCGGTGGACGCCCCGCTCGGCGGACAGCAACCCGTAGGCGTTCGGCCCGTGCAGCATGAAGGTCGCCGACTTGATACCGGCTTCCTCGCCGTGATGGATCTCGTCGACCTCCATCCGGAAACCCTGCTTCTCTGCCCATCTGGCGTACATCCGGAGCAGCATGTCAGCCCAGTCCTGCGACTCGGTGCCCCCGGCACCTGCCTGCAGGGTCGCGATCGCGTCGTGGTCGTCGTAGGGACCCGAGAGGAGAGCGGTGAGCTCGACGGTCTCGAGCTCGCGCTCGAGACGGTCGAGCCCACCTTCGAGCTCTTTCGTGAGATCCGGATCGGCCTCGTCCTCGAGGAGCTCGTCCATCGCTTCGAGGTTCTGGAGCGAGCTCTCGAGGCGGTCGTAGCGGGCGACCTGATCGTGCAGGCGGGAGAGGCGCTGCGTCAGCTCCTGTTCACGAGACTGGTCGTCCCAGAGCGCGGGATCGGACGTCTGTCGCTCGAGGTCACCGAGCTGCGCGCGCTTGCCGTCGACGTCAAAGGAACTCCTTGGCGGCGACGATGCGGTCACGGAGCTTGCGGAGCCGTTCGGTGTGATCGCTCATGCGGTCGATTCTAGTGTTCCCGCCTCCTTGTCCGATTCCCGACTTCGGCTTCGGCGTCGGCATCGGCGTTGGCGTCGACGTCGGCGTGACGAACATCACCCTCGCGAAGTGCCGTGGACCACCGCGCCGTCGGCGGCCATCCCCGAAGCTCGCGGGAGCAGCGACGAAAGGACGACCTCGTGAGCACGAGCGCCGAGACGATCCGCCCCGGGTTGGCATGGAACGCGACCAGGGTCGCGGGCGTACTGATGATCGTGGTCATCGCGGTCATCGCGCTCGTCTTCTGGCCGTCGTTCGAGACGTCGCCTGCGGCGCCGGCGGTCATCCGGCAGGCGAACGCGCTCGCGGCCCCGCATGAGCATGTCGTGGTCGACGGAGAGGTCTGCCCGCAGTGCCTCCCGTGACCTGAGAGACGAGAGGTACCC
>JBKKAE010000034.1:0-5542 GCA_046714835.1 Actinomycetota bacterium
CCCCTAAAGGGGCCGATTTTCGGATAGGCCGCAACACTTCTCCGGGGGGCCATCGGAGGGTGGCTGCTTGGGCGGCCGCGGCCGGCGTATTGCCGACCGCGGCCGCACTCATCTCCAGGATGAGAGCGATCGACCTCGCCTACCACGTGCGAGCGGGGGAGCTCGCCCTCGGTACGGGGGAGCTCGTACGCACCGACCCCTTCACGTTCACGCGGTCGGGTTTGCCCTGGTTGAATCAGCAGTGGGGCGCCCAGGTCGTGTTCGCTTCGGCGCATCGCATCTGGGGTTGGGCGGGCGTAGCGACGACCTATGGCGCCGCGATCGGAGCCGGCTTCTCCCTTCTGTATCGGAACTGTCGGGCCGCCGGGAGCGACGTACGTACCGCGGCGATCCTGACGATCGTCGGATTCCTGGTCGGCGCGAGCTCGCTCGGCGCGAGGCCCCAGGCGCTGGCGGTTCCCCTGTTCACCCTGACCTGGTTGCTCCTCTCGCGACGAGACGGCTGGACCTGGCTGGTGCCGGTCGTGGCAGTCGTGTGGACCAACATCCACGGAAGCTTCGTCCTCGCGCCGATCCTGGCGGCCTTC
Organism: Actinomycetota bacterium; assembly: GCA_046714835.1. Lineage (GTDB taxonomy): Bacteria > Actinomycetota > UBA4738 > UBA4738 > HRBIN12 > JAJNBA01. The sequence goes on from JBKKAE010000034.1 coordinate 588, forward strand.
GCGATCGGAGACGACCTCGTGAGCCGGCGATCGCCTCTCCTGTCGGCGCTGGTCGTCGTCACGACGATCGCGGCGACCGCTGCCAACCCGTTCGGGCTCACGGTGTGGTCCTACCTCGTAGACGTCTCGACCAACGACACGATCAGGAACACCGTCGCCGAGTGGCGGCCTCCCTCACCGCTCTCGGGTGCCGGGTCGCTCTTCTGGCTCTCCGGGGTCGCGGTCGTCGTCGTGGCGCTGATGAGGCGCACGACGGTCAAGGCGATGGACATCGCCCGGTTGCTGGTGTTCTTCGCGCTCGGCGCGGCGGCGCTCCGATCCACCGTGTGGTGGGCACTTGCGACGCCCCCCGTCGTGGCCGGCTGGCTCGCGGTCCCAGAGACGCGGCCGGAACCACGGGCGGAGCCACCCGCGTTCTCCGCGCCGGGCCCGAGAGTGGCGACGGCGGCCCTGTCGCTCGCACTGCTCGTCGCGGCCTTCCTCTCGCGATCGGGCACCGACCCCGTGACCGGCGCGTCGAAGCGGCTCGCCGCCGACGCACCGGAGGTCCTGGGGAGCGCGACTCGGCGGGCGCTGCCCAGCGGATCGCGCCTCCTCGTGTTCCAACCGTTCGCTTCCTGGTTCGAGTACTCGCTCGCCGGCTACCCCGTGATGGTGGACTCCCGCATCGAGCTGTTCCCGGCCGAGATCTGGCGAGACTACGACTCGGCGATCGTCGCCGGGGACGGGTGGCAGGCGATCCTCGATCGCCATGAGATCTCCGGCGTGATCCTCCCCCCGGGCGGCGTCCTCGCTCAAGAGCTGCGGGATGACCCCGCGTGGAGCCTCGACACGGAGGGCTCCGCCGGGTCCGTGTTCGTGCGTCGCTGAGCTATTCGGCCGGGCCGATCGAGACGAGGCCGGAGCGCGCCGCCATCCGGAGAGCGGCCAGCCGGTTCCCGACGCCGAGCTTGCCGTAGATCCTGGCCAGATGCGTCGTGACCGTCCGCTCGCGAACGCCGAGCCGCTCCGCGATCTCGCGGGCAGTCAAGCCCTCGGCCGCGACCGCCAGGACCTCCCGCTCGCGCCTCGTGAGCCTGAGGCCGACGCTCCTCCGACGTTCGATCCCCTCGGCGATCTTCCCGACCGAAGCGGCGGCCGGACCGGCGATCACCATCTCCTCGTTCCCCGCGCTCTTGATCGCCGCCAGGAACTCATCGAGCTCGATGTTCTTGTCGACGAATCCGTCGGCGCCGACGAACAGCGCCCGCGAGACCACGTGAGGATCGGCGTTGGCCCCCAGGCCGAGGATCGCGTAGCCGGGGAAGCGCTCGCGCAGCGTCCGGATCAGCCAGTACGAATCCTTGTCGCCCGCGAGGCCCATCGCGACGAGCACGACCACCCGCGTGCGACGAACGCCTCCGACCACGGCCATCGCCTCCTCCGCACTCGAGGCCTGGGCGAGGACCTCGAGGCCGGGACTCGCTTCGATCGTCGATGCGAGTCCCGCGCGGACCACCGGGAACGGATCGACGACGACGACGCCCAGGCGCCGGATCGCGCGGTGTGCCTTGGTCTCGTTCACGGACGATTCGCTCATCGGCTCTCCGGAGCGACAGGTCTGCCGCCATCTTCCTTATCGGCGGTGACGCGGCTGAGGCTACAGCTCCACGAGCCCGAGCGTGGCCGCTCGCGAGACGGCCTGCACCCGCGTGCGCACGCCGAGCTTCCGGTACACCTTCGCGACGTGGGTCTCCACCGTCCGGGGCGAGATGCCGAGCCTGGTGGCGATCTGCCGCATCGTGTGCCCGTCGCTCAGCAGTTCGAGTACCTGCTGTTCCCGAGGGGTGAGATCGGCCTCCGCACCCTCCCGGGCGCGTCGTGCGAACCGCCCCAGCGCGAGGACCGCGTCCTGCTCCATGCCGGGGGCGATGACACGCTCTCCTGCGAGCACTCGGGTGATCGTGCTCGAGAGATCTCTCAATCCCTCCGCCTTCGTGACGTAGCCGCGGGCGCCGAGCCGGAGAGCGCGGAGCACCAGGTCTCCTTCCGCGTGATCGGACAACACCAGAACGGCCTCCGGCCGGTCGACGTCGTCGAGATCGGAGAGCACTCGGAATCCGTCGGCGTCGGGGAGCTCCAGGTCCAGGACGAGCAGCTCGGGTCTTCGGGAACGACAGGCTTCGATCGCGGCCGACGCCGTCTCGACCTTCGCGAGGACCGTGACGCCCGCCTCCCGGCAGGCGATGTCGATGACGCTTCGCACTACCGGATGCCCTGCCGCCACCACCGCATGGACCACGTCCATGCCGACGAGGCTACCGCTCAGGCGGAACGCGAGGTGAGTGTGAGGCCCGCCCGCCACGCGGTCCCGACCGCTTCGACCTTGGAGTGCAGGCCGAGCTTGCTCAGGACGTTCTTCACGTGGGTCTGCACCGTAGTTGGGCTGATGCCGAGCTCTTCCGCGAGCTCGGAGGTCGTGGCGCCGTCGGCGAGGGCCGTGAGGATCTCGCGCTCGCGTCCGGTCAACGTCGCGAGGAGTGTGTGTTCGCTGTGCCGTGCCCGTGCCTGCCACAGGCGATCGACGAGGGTCGGAAGCTCCGCGACGGGAAGGACGAGCTCTCCGGCGATGGCGCGCCGGAACGCCGCTACCAGGTGTGCAGGCTCCCGTTCGATCGGAAGCACACCGCAGGCCCCCGCGGCGAGCGCGAGCTCGACCAGGGGTGACGCGACGTGTCGCGTCGCGGCCATGACGCGGAGGTCGGACGCGTAGCGGAGGGCCGAGATCAGGGCGACGCCCTGCTCATCAGCCCTATCGATGCCCACCACGACGATGTCGACGGGTGTCTCGGCGAGCATGCGCAGCGCGCTCGCCTCGTCGGCTACCGGACCCAGCACCTCGAGCCCCGGCCGCCGGCGGAGCGCCAGCACCAGGCCCTGCGCCAGTCCGAGGCTGTCGTCCACGATGAGAACCCGCAGCTCGTCCATCTCAGGAGAACATCGGCACTTCTCCGCTCGGAACTGAGCTGCTGACCGGTCCCTGCGCGACACTGTCAGGGTGAACCGTCTGGCCGATGCCACGAGCCCGTACCTCCTACAGCACGCCGACAACCCTGTGGACTGGTTCCCGTGGGGAGAAGAGGCGTTGTCGAAGGCGGCTGCCGAGGACCGTCCGATCTTCCTCTCGATCGGCTACGCCGCGTGTCACTGGTGCCACGTGATGGAGCGCGAATCCTTCGAAGACGAGGGAACGGCCGCCCTCCTGAACGCGAGCTTCGTGTCGATCAAGGTCGACCGTGAGGAACGACCGGACCTGGACGCGATCTATATGGATGCCGTCCAAGCGCTGACGGGCCAGGGCGGATGGCCGCTGTCCGCGTTCCTCACCCCGGCAGGCAAGCCCTTCTTCGCCGGAACCTACTTCCCGAAGGAGCCCACCCACGGCATGCCGTCGTTCCGCCAGGTGCTGGAGGGGATCGTCGAGGCCTGGGGCGAGCGGCGCGCGGAGCTCGAAGGACAGGGCGGCCGGGTCATCGACGCGATCTCCCGTGCCGTGTCGCTGACGGCATCAGCCGAACCGCTCGCCGACGAGATCACTTCGTCGGCGCTGGCAGCGCTCCGGCGATCGTTCGACGAGACCTGGGGCGGGTTCGGCTCGGCGCCTAAGTTCCCTCAGCCGATGACGCTCGAATTCGTTCTGCGGATGGCGTTGCGGGACGCTCCCCACGCCCTCGCGATGCTGACGACAACCCTCGATCGGATGGCAGCCGGCGGGATCTACGACCAGCTGGGAGGCGGTTTCGCCCGATACTCGACGGACGCGACCTGGCTCGTTCCCCACTTCGAGAAGATGCTCTACGACAACGCCCAGCTGGCCCAGCTGTACGCGCGCGCCTGGCAGCTCACTCGCGAGGATCGCTATCGGCGGGTCGCGACCGAGACCCTCGAGTACCTGCTTCGCGAGATGCGACATCCGGAGGGCGGCTTCTTCTCGAGCCAGGACGCCGACTCCGAAGGCGTCGAGGGCAAGTTTTTCACCTGGTCGTGGGACGAACTCGTCGGCCTGGTGGGCGAGGAGGCCGCGAAGGCTTTCGGAACCTCTCCGGGCGGCAACTGGGCCGGGGAGCATGGAGAAGGGACGAATGTGCTGCGGCGACCGGACGGCGCCGAGAGCGACAGCGCAGAACTCGAGGGGGCTCGACGTGTCCTGTTCGAGGAGCGGGAGCATCGCGTGCGACCCGCGACCGACGACAAGGTGCTGACCGCGTGGAACGCGATGGCGATCCAGGCGTTCGCGGAGGCGGGCCGGGCGTTCGGGAACGACGCCTTCACCGACGCCGCGATCACCGCCGCGGAGTTCGTCCTCTCGAACCTGCGAAGTCCCGACGGCAGGCTCATCCGCTCCTGGCGAGAAGGCACACCCGGTGGCCCAGGGTACGCCGACGACCACGCGCTGCTCGCCTCCGCCATGCTCTCGCTGTTCTCGCGGACCGGTGAGCTGCGGTGGTTCCGCGAGGCGAAGCGGTTGGTCGACGACCTCGTCCGGCTCTTCGCGGACGACGAGCGTGGGGGGTTCTTCCAGTCGGGCGCCGACGTCGACGCCCTCGTGATCCGGCCGAAGGAGCTCTACGACAACGCCGTGCCGTCGGGGAACTCGGCGGCCGCCGACGTGATCCAGCGGATCGCGCTCCTGACGGGAGACCAGGAGCTCGAGCAGATCGGTGTGTCGGGGATCCGGTTGATCCGAGACGTTCTCGGAAGGGCGCCCTCGGGCTTCGGACACGCGCTTTCGGCGTTGGATCTCTCGCTGGGGCCGACCCGTGAGGTGGCGATCATCGGGTCGATGGACGATCCCGCCGCCCGGGCCTTGGCAGATGAAGTGCTCGCCGTTCGGTTCCTCCCGAACACCGTGGTCGCCATCGCGTCGCCCGATGACGAAGAGGCGGTCGAGGCGGTCGCGCTCCTGACGGGAGACC
>JBKKAE010000035.1:0-2722 GCA_046714835.1 Actinomycetota bacterium
CATTGGACACGGGGGAGACCTCGAGCGGGATCCCTTCCTCCGCGAGATGTGCGACGAGGCTCGGATCTTCGACCGATCGCACTCCGTGCCCGATGCGATCGGGCATGCAGTGTTCGAGCGTCTCCCAGACGTTGCGCGGCCCGGCCCACTCACCCGCGTGCGGTACCGATCGGAGGCCGGCGTCCTTCGCGCGACGGAAGAGAGGGCCGAAGGGGGCGACCGGTGACCGTTCGCTGCCCGCGGCGTTCAACGCCACCACGCCGCGTCCGGCGTACTTCAGAGCGACCTCCAGGGATCGTTCGGCCAGCTCGAGGCCCACATCGCGCACGAGATCGGGCGCGACCCGGGCCGTCACCCCGAAGTCGCGCCGGCCGGCCTCGAGGCCGTCCAGCACTGCTTCTATCGGCGCGAACCAGTCGTCGCCGAGGCGCGGGGCGTGGTTGCTGGGGGAGAACACGACCTCGGCGTACCGAACGCCGTTGCGCGCCTCGTCTTCGCAGAACTCGTAGGCGATGCGCCGGAAATCCTCCGGCTCGGTCAAGAGGGCACAGGTCGCGGTGTACTGGGCGATGAAGTCGTCGAAGTCACCGAAACGCCAGTCCTCGCCGACGAGACCCGAAGGCGGCGGAGTACGCTCGCGATCCGCGAGCTCCCGGACGGTGGCGATCCGTATCGCCCCCTCGAGGTGGACGTGGAGCTCCGCCTTGGGGAGGGAGGCAAGGTTTCGCATCCGCGGATGGTAGCGACGACGGGTCGACCGTGAAGGGGTTCGTCGGGGGCTGCGGTGCCGCCCGGCTACCAGGAGCTCGCGTAGGCCTGGATGTCGGTAACGCCGCACGCGGGATCAGTCGCGAACCGGACGCCGCCGCCGTCGATCTCGCGGAGGTAGAAGCAGGTCCCCGACTCGCTCATCCCGGACACGAAGATCTCGTTGGGGATCGGATGGTGGTGAAGGTACACCACGCCCGTGACGAGCGGCGTGTCGCCGGCCACATAGGCGATGGCAGCTTCGATCGCCGTCATCTCTGCGGGGTTGGTCGTATAGGTAAGCGTATCCGTGTAGTAGGCCTTCTCGGCGGCGAACGCGTTCCGGATGTCGGACTGCGCCGCGCGGTCATAGGCCCGCGTCCGCGTGCCCAGGAAAGTGGGAAGCGCGATCATGACGAGCACGCCGATGATCAGCATCACGGTCATCAGCTCGATGAGGGTGAATCCACGTTCGTCTCTCACCCCGCTTGTATCGGTCACCCGAAGGACCAACATGAGTACCGCATGTCCTACGGAGCGCTAGCATCGAACCAGCCCGGGTGTCGGAACAGGCAGACGACGGCGCCTTAAAAGCGCTTGCCCTGGAAGGGGCGTGTGGGTTCGAATCCCAGCCCGGGCACGCGCGAGAGCGTGGCGTCGGGCCTGATCGCCGGGCTCGCGTGGCCTGGCCGAGCCAGGGCGGCACGCGTCGTAGGATGCCCTCGCCATGGACGGTCAACCGCCGCCTCCCCCACCGCTTCCACCCGGACAACCCTTGCCCCCGCCGCCACCGGGGATACCGACCACCTCGGGGATCCGGCCGCTCGCCCTCCGACCCATGGGCGTCGGCGAGATCCTGGACGCCGCGATCAGGCTGTACCGAGCGCAGTGGAAGAGCCTCATGGCGATCGTCGCCATCGCGCTCGTGCCGATCACGTTCCTCCAGGCGTTCTTGACGCGAAGCATGGGAAGCCCGTTCTCCACCGAGGCCCCCGTCTCTGCGAACGTCGACGCCACGCTGATCACATCCGTCGTTCTGGGGATCATCCAGTTTCTGGTGATCCAGCCGTTCCTCACGGCGGCGGTCGCGAAGGCGTCCGCCGACGTCTACCTCGGCCATGAGGTCCTGGTGGGACCGACCTTCCGCTATGCGGTGTCGCGGATCCACTCGATCCTGTGGATCACGATCCTGATGGTGCTCGTGGTGCTCGTCCCCGGCGTGGTGCTCGTGATCTTCGGGGCGCTGGGGGCGCAAGAGGTCGCCATCGCGTTTGGGATCATCATGGTCGTCTTCCTGATCATCGTCTTCGTGCGGTTCGTGTTCGGGTCGACCGTGCTCGTCGTGGAGGGGAAGAAGGGGTCCAAGGCGCTCCGGCGATCGTGGCAACTCGCGAAGGGCTCCTTCTGGAAGGTCGTGGGAACCCTCGTGCTCGCCGGGATCATGGCGAGCGTCGTCGAGGGCGTTCTGTCGATCCCCGGCTCCATCGCGTTCGCGGAGATCGGCCCGGCCGGATGGCCATTCCTCGCGATCGGGGGCTCTCTGGCGGCGATCCTCACGACTCCGTTCACGACGTTGATCACCGTGCTGCTGTACTTCGACCTCCGGATCCGGAAGGAAGCCTTCGACCTCGAAGTGATGGCGCAGGAGATGTCCTCACCACGGTGAGGAGGGTCGCCCCCGTATCCCTCGCTCTCGGTCTCGTCGTCGGGGTCGCCGTCTGCGCCTCGGCTCAGACGACGATCCCTGCCGAGGAGCTGCGGGCACGCCTGACGAACGCCGAGGCGCTCGCCGAGGCCGGCGAGGCGGCTCCAGCCCGCGCTCGGATGTCCGAGATCCATGACGCGCTCGGCTTCCCGGTGACCGTTCGGATCGGTGGTTGGGCGGCGTCGGTCCACGATCCGACGCTCCAGCGGTTGGGCGGAGACGAGCCGGGAGACTTCCGTCGGGCCTTCGTTCGGATCGGTGCTCTGCGTG
>JBKKAE010000036.1:0-3432 GCA_046714835.1 Actinomycetota bacterium
GGTGTGAACAGGCCGTCGCAGGCGCCCCACAAGATCCGCGCCGACGAGCGGTTCTCGCCGCAGAACCGTCGCACGACCGCCGTCTTCCCGACTCCGGCTTCGCCGCCGATGAATACGAGCCGTCCGTGAGCGCCGCTCAGCACCTTGGCGAGGGACTCATCGAGCGCCAAGAGCTCGCGCGACCGCTCGAGCAGCTCGCTCGGCCCGTCCGGCCCGCTGACCGCTGATGCATGCCCTGTTCTTCGTGAGGCCTCGCGCATTCGACCCCATAGTGCACCCGGCCGTCTTGGCCGTTCAAGGCGCCTGTGTGCGAGCTTTGAATTTCTCGAAACCAAATAGCGAGGTCGTCGTTCAAACGCTGGACCGCTCCCTACCCTGGTGGCGATCGAGGCCGACATGAGTGGCTGCCCTATCGGCCTCAGCGGTAGTTCGGAGCTGCCGCCTCCAAGGTCTTAGGGAGTACTGACGCTCGTAGGGGAGTGACGAGATTGCAGAACGACTTCGCAACAAACTGAAGATACCTACAGGGACACAGGGGCACCAGGAGGGACTGCTTTCTCGCCGGCGGAGGCTCTGACCTGCGGGTTCTCCTCGCCCTTACAAGGCGAAGGACGGGGGTTCGAGTCCCTCAGCGCCCACCAAGTTTGGTCCCGGAGGTGAATGACGGCTCGAAGGTCGAAAACGAGAAACAACTCGTGCAGGTGTGAGGCGCGTCACTGCACACGGATGGATCCCCTCCTAGTCTCGAACACATGTACGGGTCCATCACGAATGCCGACCTTGACGACGACGGGCTGGTCCGCGTCGCGGATGCGCTCAACCGTCACATCTCAGCCGCGCAGGTTGCGCTGCTCCGCGTCATCGCCGAAGTCGATCGACGGAGGGCCTGGCGGGACTCGGGCGCTCGAGACCTGCCCCATTGGCTCTCCATCCGCTACGGCATGTCGTGGTGGAAGGCGGACCGCTGGATCAAGGCAGCGGCTGCTTTGGAGAACCTGCCAGCGATCACCGACGCGCTCGAAACCGGCGTGCTGGGCATCGACAAGGTGGTCGAGCTGTGCCGGTTCGTGACTCCCGAGTCCGAAGGTGAGCTCATCGGATGGGCGAGCGAGGCCACATGTGCCACGATCCGGCGGCGTGCCGACCTCGAGGTGAGGGCGGCTCTGGACGAGACCACCGAGCTCGAGCAGGACCGATCCCTGCGGTACTGGTTCGAGGACGGAGGGCGTCGGTTCGGCCTCGAGGCTCGGATGCCGTCGGCCCAGGGAGCGATCGTCGCGAAGGCCCTCGAGCGGGTCGTCGATCAGATCCCGGCCATGCCCTCCCAGGCCGATGGGGATGTGATCGAAGCGCGCCGCGCCGACGCGCTGCTGGCGCTGTGTTCGCAGCGCATCGCCGCCGACGCCGATGCCGATCGGGCGACCGTGGTGGTCCATGCGTCCCTCGAGGCCCTGTCGGGACGACGCAACGCGGAGACCGAGCACGGCGCGGTCTTGCCGCCGGAGGCCCTCCAGCGTCTCGCGTGTGACGCTCGGATACAGGTCGTCGCCGAGAACGAAGCGAGTGACGCCGTCGCTCTGGGGCGCACGAATCGAGAACCCTCCGCCTCGATGATGCGGCAGCTCCGCCATCGGGACCGCGGGTGTCGGTTCCCTGGGTGCGGTTCGACGGCGTTCGCCAACGCGCATCACATCGTGTGGTGGTCACGGGGAGGTACCACCGACCTCAGCAACCTGCTGCTCATCTGTGGGTTCCACCATCGGCTCGTCCACGAGCACGGATGGACGGTCGAGCGAGCCGATGACGGACGGCTTCGGTGGTTCAGGGCCGACGGCGCCCGCTATCGGGGCGGACCCGAACGCGGGACGACGCTCGCCGATCACGACGGGTTCCTCGATACCGGCTGAAACTCGGATCCTTCTGGAAGGGTTCATGGTCGGGAGCTCGAGTTCCTCGGCGAGCCGAGACACGCCATTGCGAATGGGTTCCCGGCTCAGGGCCTGCATTGCGCCCGAGGGAACACAGGTCCGCTTGCGCACTGTCCTCCCCTGGGTGATGGTCGGAGAGATCGCGCTGTATACCGCGGTGCCGCGCACGACCGATGTGGTGGCTGGGTCCCGAGCGTCGTCCTGCGGCTGAGCCGCGCATCGATCGAGCGGATGGAAGCCGAGAACCCGCAACTCGGGCCGACGCTCCACAGTTGGTTCGCCGGGACGCTGGCGGAGCGCCTCACCGACAGGATGAGGACCCTCGACTCTCTCCTAGACTGAGGGCGCGTGCATCCGGATCCAGAGGACGCCCATCGCGAGCAGGCGATGCAGGGGGTATCTCCACCGCGGGCCCGTGGATGGATCCATACGGTCGCGTTTTTGGTCGCGGGACCGGCCGGCATCATCCTGCTTCTCGTCGCGCCGACTTGGGGCGCTCGCCTCGCGGTTGCCGTCTACACACTCTCCCTCGTCACGGTGTTCTGGGTGAGTTCGACGTATCACCGCGGATCTTGGTCCGCTGAGGAGTTCGCCCGGTGGCAGAGGAGGGACCACGCGGCGATCTTCCTGCTCATCGCGGGTTCCTACACGCCGTACTGCGTGCTTGCACTCGATGGCGCATGGAGAGTGTGGATGCTTGTCGGGATCTGGGTCGGCGCCGGACTCGGCATCCTCGTGAAGCTCTACCGCGTCGATCTCCATGTGTTCTCCGGCGTGATGTACCTCGGGCTCGGGTGGGCCGCGGTCATCCCGTTCGCACAGTTCGTTCGGGCGCTGAGCCCCGCTGCCTTGATACTCACCGTCGCTGGAGGACTCCTGTATTCGTTGGGCGCTCTCGCCTTGGCGCTCCACCGGCCGAAGCTCTTCCCACGGACGTTCGGCTATCACGAGGTCTGGCACGCGGCGACCGCTGCTGCTGCGGCCTGCCACTACGTCGCCGTGCTCCTGATCCTGATCGACGCCTGAGTTCGCCGGATCCGGGAGCGATCCTCGCTCGAGTCGGTGTACGCGCCGGAGCGATCCTACGGGCTCCCGGGATTCCCACCGGCGTTGCCGTTGCCGTTGCCACCGCCGTTGCCGTTGCCACCGCCGTTGCCGTTGCCACCGCCACCGCCGTTGCCACCGCCGTTGCCGTTGCCACCGCCACCGCCGTTGCCACCGCCACCGCCGTTGCCACCGCCACCGCCGTTACCACCGCCGTTACCACCGCCGTTACCACCGCCGGGAGTGCCCTCGACGGGGTCCACAGGATCGACGGGGTCGACGGGGTCCACAGGATCGACGGGGTCCACAGGATCGACCGGGTCAACGGGATCGACCGGGTCCACAGGATCCACAGGATCGACCGGGTCAACAGGGTCAACAGGATCGCCACCGCCGTTGCCGCCGCCACCGCCGTTGCCACCGCCGTTGCCACCGCCGTTGCCGCCGCCATCGTTGCCAC
>JBKKAE010000037.1:0-3790 GCA_046714835.1 Actinomycetota bacterium
GCCGTCGCCTGTCGCCTCGCCCCGAAGCAGGTTCGTGCGGCCGATGAACGCGGCGACGAAGGGAGAGCCGGGATGTCGGTACACCTCCAGCGGCGGGCCGACCTGCTCGATGCGGCCGGCGTTCATCACGACGACGAGGTCCGACATCGTCATCGCCTCGCGCTGATCGTGGGTGACGATGATGGTGGTGATCCCCAGCTGCTGTTGGAGCAACCGGAGCTCCACCTGGAGCTGTTCGCGCAGGTTCGCGTCGAGCGCGGAGAGCGGCTCATCAAGCAGGAAGAGCCGCGGCTCGAGCGCCAGCGCGCGGGCGGTCGCCACGCGCTGGCGCTGCCCCCCGGAGAGCTGCTGGATGCGCCGGTCGCCCATCCCCTCCAGCGAGACGAGCTTCAAGAGCTCGTCCACGCGCGAGGAGATCCGATCCTTCTCCGCTCCGCGGATCCGGAGGCCGTAGCCCACGTTTCCCGCGACGTTCAGGTGCGGGAACAGCGCCAGGCTCTGGAAGACCATACCGATGTCGCGCGTGTACGCCGGGCGGTCGGTGATGTCGTCTTCGTCGAGGAAGACCCGGCCCTCGGTCGGACGCTCGAGACCCGCGATCATCCGCAGCAGCGTGGTCTTGCCGCACCCCGACGGTCCAAGGAACGAGATCAGTTTCCCAGGCGGCAGCTCGAGGTCGATCCCCGCCACCGCGGTGACATCGTCGAACCGCTTGACCAGCCCTTCGAGCTTCAGCCCACCTCGTACGTCGGAGCGTCGGCTCATGAGGTCACCCTCGCTCCTCGAGAGCTACGAGAGGATCAGCTCGGTCCAGTTCTGGTCGATCCAGTCCTCCCACTTGTCGTAGATCTCGTACTTGGGCCGCAAGGCGGTCTCGGGTCCCGGACCTGCGACGCCCTCGTACTCCTCGTCGGTCAACGTCATCGTGTCCCGTTTCGTCGACGGGATCGTGCCGAGCGTGAGGGCGAGCTCCTGCTGGATCTCCGGGCGGCACATGTAGTCGATGAAGGTCACGCACGCGCCGACGTTCTCTGTCGTCTTCGAGATCGACCAGAAGCCCGAGTCGAGGATCGCTCCCTCGGTGGGGAACACGCTCCGAAGTGGGGCTCCGCCGCCGGCCTCCGACGCCGCGAACAGCGTGATGTCGTGGTAGAACTGCCCGAGCGACACCTCGCCTTCGTTGAATGCGGGCTGTGCCTGCGCCTCGTCGCGGAACCAGAGCTTGACGTTCGGCTTGACCTCCTGGAGCTTGCGCATCGCCTCGAGAACCCCGTCCTGCGTCTCAAGGATGTCGTAGCCGTCGAAGTGGGTCGCAGCCGTGATCTCGAGCAGGAACGAGTTCGCGGCGTTCCGCAGCAACGCCAGCTCGTTCTTCCATTCGGGGTCCCAGAGCGCTGCCCACGTGTCCGGGCTCTCCTCCACGCGGTCCGTGTTGGAGACGAGGGTGATGTACCAGGAGAGCCCGCCCACCCCGGTGACGTTCCCCTCGTCGTCGGTCCTCACGTAGCCGTCCTCGAGGTTCTCCGACGTCGGGATGTCCGAGGTCTGGTACTTCGCCAGGATGTCCCCGTTGATCGCCCGCTGGAGGCCGACGCCCGACAGCATCGAGACGTCCGCGGGTGGTGCCCCGCCGGCCGAGATCGCCTGCTGCAGCTGGACGACCCAGACCTCCGACGTCGGCTGGGACACCGATTCGACCTCCACGTCGAACTCCTCCGTGAAGGCTGGGTACATCTTCCGGAAGTTCTCCTCGAAGAACCCTCCGTACGTGCCCACCTTGATGGTCGAGCCGGCGATGCTCGACGTGTCGACCGGCGTGGGCTCCGTGCCGCCCGACGGCGGTGCCGGTGGCGCGTCGGGGGCGCAGGCGGCGAGGATCGCCGGTATGCCGATCGCGGCTCCCGCGAGAACCCCACCACGCTTCAGGAGATCCCGTCTGCTGAGTCTTCCGTTGACGAGCACGTCATCGATGTTCACGAACCCACGCCCCTCTCCGTCGTGCCGATGTCTTCCCGCAGGCTACCCGGCGTCCGAAACGCCGCGCAAGTCAATCACCCGTGGCACCGACCTGCGGCGCAACGCAACCCACCTGGCGATGATCATCGCGCGAGGCTGTCGACGAACCGGAGCACTCGCGCCCACGCGTCGCGGCACGCCTCGGCGTGCTCGGTCATCTTCCGGTCGAAGAAGGAGTGCGGCGTGTCCGGGTACACGACGATCCGATGCTCGATCCCGGCCTCGTCGAGCGCACGATCGTAGGCCTCGACATCGCTCGAAGGGATCCCGCGGTCCGCTCCGCCGTAGAGCCCGAGGACCGGCGCACGAACCATGCCCGCCTGCGCCTCGGCGACGGGGGAGAGCTCGCCCCCTTCCGCCCGCGCAGGAGGCCCGTAGAACGCGATGGCCCCGTCCACGTACTCCTGTGAGGCCTGCATCAGCGAGGCCCGCCCGCCGAAGCAGAAGCCCATCGAGACCACCCGGGTGGCGCCGCCGGCCCGGAGCAGCTCGGCCGCGGCGCAGACGTCCGCTCGGAGCCCCTCGTCGGTCACAGCGGCTCGGTGCGGCGCGTAGTCGAAGCCCTCTTCACGGTGTTCCGCGCCCGCGGTCCGTCCGAACGGATCGATCGCGACCGCGTGGATCCCGGCGTCCGCGAGGTGCTCGGCGAGTCGCTCGTAGTAGCGGTGGAGGCCCCTGACGTCCGGGATGACCACGACGCCCGCCGAGGCGGGTTCGCGTGTCCTGGCGGCCGTGGCGGAGAAGCGGTTGCCATCGCCGGCGACCAGGACCGTTCGCTCCGAGCCGGACCCCATGCCGGTTCGGGCAGGATCCGGAGGGAGTGCGTCCGTATCGAAGCACATCGTCAGGCCCCGTATTTGGCGAGATGGCCGGCGTTCGCCATCAGGATCGGCAGCAATTGCATCGAGGGGCGGACGCCGAGGCCGCCCGCCCGGCACCAGTGCTCGCCGAAGCGGTCGGTGTCGTCGCGCCCGGACCGGGGTCCATGCACGACGACCGGCACCGGGTGCCAGGAGTGCGCGGCCATCTGCGAGGGGGTGGCGTGATCGCCCGTCACCGCGATCACGCCGGGTTCGAGCGCGGCGGCCAGGTCCGGGATCGCCGCGTCCACCCGCTCGATCGCGGCGATCTTCGCGCCGCGATCGCCGTCCTCACCCGCCGCGTCCGCGTCCTTGACGTGGACGAAGAAGTAGTCCGCATCCTCCCGATGCTTCTCCAGGAGGCGGACCTGATCGGCGAGGTCTGCCGGTGGTCCGAGGACGTCGAACCCCAACAGCTTCGCGATGCCGCGGTACATCGGGTAGACCGCGACGGCCGCGGCGCGGAGGCCGGTTCGATCCTCGAAGCGTGGAAGCTCCCGATGCGTGTCGAACCCCCGGAGCACCAATCCGTTGGCCGCGGGTTCGCCGGCCAGCGCACGGTGGACCTCTGTCAGCTTGGCGGCGACGAGCTCGGACGTGGACGTCGCCGCCGGATCCAGCGGCCGCGGATCCAGCGGCGGGACCCCGGTCGTCTGCGGATCGGTGTCGCCGATCCGCGGGTCCAACTCCTCTCCCCGGAACACCACAAGGAGTCGATGGCCCTTCTCGAAGTGGAACTCGACTCCCTGGACGGCGGCGGAGAGCCGCGCCACCACGCGACGGGCCTCCTCGTCTGAGATCCGGCCGGCTCGCCTGTCCACGACGTTGCCATCCGCATCCAGCGTGCAGAGGTTCCCCCTGGCCGCCACGTCACCGGGACGGAGCTCGACACCGAGGCCGGCCGCGCTCAGCAC
>JBKKAE010000038.1:0-2796 GCA_046714835.1 Actinomycetota bacterium
GTTTCCGTCCCTCACTCCCCTTGGTGGCCTTCGAATAGGCCGCCCTTCAGGGCCCTGGGGATGGCTCCCGAGAGTTGAGCGAAGGGTGCTCAGGGTTCGCCCGCCCCGATGGGCCGGAGGGGCCGGCCAGTACCGACGCTTCCGTAGGGTTCTCCGACCGACCTGGGTCGGAACCAGATTGTGGACGGCCCAGGTCAGAGGCTGTATCTGAATAAGAGCACCCTTCAGGTCGAAGAGATGAAGGTCTGGGTGTCGCAGCACATGGGAAGTCCCGGCCCGCTTCCCGGCCCCCTCATCAGCGCCTCCGATCTCGCCGAGGGGGTGCTCTGGCCGTACCCGGCCGAGTGGACCGTCCGGTTTCTTCCTGAGGACTCCCCCTACGTGGTAGACGTCGAGATCGCGATCGACGAGGACGGGACGCACTACGTCACGGGGATCGCGGCCCGCTCCGGGGTTCCCACGTCGGCATCGGGAACCCCGAAGGACCCGTGGCTCGAGGGGGCCGAGTACGGACCGGTTTCCCCGCGCGATGTGCAGCGCCTGCCGCTATCTAGATACGCACGGGCCGCCCTTGCGATCGTGAACGACCCACTCACCGAGGAAGGCCGCCAAGAGGCACGACGCATCCTGATGCCACGCGGTCGTCCCTCGCGAAGACGCGGACCCGACTTCTATCGGGAGCTGCTCGCGACGGCTCGTCACCTCGAGGAACAAAGCGTCCGCCCGGTCCCTGAGATCGCGCGACGGAAGGACGTGAGCGAGAACCTCGTGCACCAGTGGCTTCATCGCGCCCGCAAGCTCGAGGTGACGTCCTCGTCGCCGAACAAGCCGGCCAGCGGAAAGCCGGGGAGCGGCCCATGAGCACGGACCGGCTGGGCGAAAAAGGCGATGGGTTTTGGGCCCACACCACGGCCTCTACCAGCGGCAAGGCTTCACGCATCCGGCCGAACCCCGGCACGAGGCGCGGGGAAATGCAATTTCCAAACGGCGCCAGAACCCGGCCCTTGATGCATATGGCCTGCTAGAGGCATACGAGGGCTAGACCCGGCGTCATTTCTCGCTCCGGATCCGAGACTGCGCGACGGCGAGAAAAGGTCCGTATGCGAGATATTCGGCCGGCAGCACACCGTTTCCTAAACCGTGTGCGCAGGTTCGATTCCTGCCGGGGGCATCGTAGTTCCTGGACGGGCTCGTGGCGAGGATCCAGTCACGGTCCGCGACCTGAGCGGGCGGAGATGAGTGGGATGGCTTGAGACGAGGAACCGAAACGACGCGATGAGGAGGCTGCGATGGGCAAGGTCATCTCCGAGATCTCGATGTCGCTTGACGGGTTCGTCACCGGACCGAACGTGCGCGTCAGGAATGGGATGGGGGACGATGGAGATCGGCTTCACGATTGGAGGTTCGACGCGAAGACGGAGACCGACGACGCGATCATTGATGAGATCTATGCCTCGACCGGGACGGTGCTGATCGGGAAGCGCATGTTCGACGTCGGATTCGAGCCGTGGGGCGATCCTCCGCCGTTCGGGATGCCGGTGTTCATCGTGACTCACGAAGAGCGAGAGCCTCTGCCGATGCAGGGTGGAACGACCTACACCTTCGTGACGGATGGGATCGTGGCCGCACTCGAGCTGGCCCGTGCCGCCGCCGGCGACAAGAACGTCGGCATCTGGGGCGGCGCGAACATCATCAGGCAGTATCTGAAGGCCGGGTTGCTCGACGAGATGCAGCTCCACCTCGTCCCCATCCTGATCGGCAACGGCACCCGGCTCTTCGAGGATCTCGACCCTGAGGGGATCGAACTGCGGAGGACAAGCATAGTCGAGACACCGGGCGCCACTCACTTCCGGTTCGAAGTGGTGAAGTGAGGAACGCGATTCCCGCCTTCTTCGGGCGCGGCTGTCGTGGAGATGATCGCCTGGGGGATAGCGCCGCCCCGAGTCGTGCACAGTATCGAGCGTTCACGACGTCTTTACGAGACTCGCCCAGCGCGTCCCTCGATCGATCGGCGGCTTCGGCTGCCGGTAGCATCGCAGAGTGACTCAGGGGTCCGCGGATTCCAGGACGACGCAGAGCGGATGGCAACAGTTGGTTCTCCTGAGTTGCCTGATGCTCTTCTTGGAGCTTGCGCTCATCCGCTTGATCGCGGCGCACATCGTCTACGTACGCTACTTCACGAACTTCGTTCTCCTCGCCAGCTTCCTCGGCATCGGGCTTGGGTTCTTGCGCGCGAACTCGAAGCGAGATTCCTTCATGTCGTTGCCTTCTTTCCTGCTCCTCTCCATCGCCTTCGTGATGCTCTTCCCGGTCGGGCAGCGTAGTGGTGCCACCCACGGCCTCTTCGGGACACCATCGCTGCCGGTGTGGCTCTCTCTGCCACTGATATTCATCCTCGTCACGCTTGTCATGATGGCGTCGGCGGCTGGCGTCGCTCGCGTATTCGTCACCTTCCGCCCCCTGCATGCCTACCGTCTCGACATCATCGGAAGCATCCTCGGGATCGTCCTCTTCACGATCGCCTCGATCCTGCGACTGCCCCCGGTCGCTTGGGTACTCGCTATCGCTCTTCTCTTCGGTGCGGCGATGGGCCGTCGCGCAACACCACGGCATTGGGCGGCCCTCGGGTTGGCGGTCGCTCTCCTGGGTGTGCAGGGGCTGATCTCCGGCGATATCTGGTCTCCCTACTATCGGGTCGATGTCGAAGAACGCGCAGCCGATGGAAGAACGCCGATCTTCGTGAACGGGATCCCACACCAATCCATCTGGACCTTGGAGGATCTGGTCAGGGAACAG
>JBKKAE010000039.1:0-5109 GCA_046714835.1 Actinomycetota bacterium
GATCGGCATCACGAAGTATCCGAACTCGCGCTTCGCCTTCGGGACGTAGATCTCCAATCGGAACCGGAAGTCGAAGAGCTCCTCCGCCCGCACCCGGTCATGGATCAACCGATCGAAGGGTGAGAGAAGCACGGTCCGCGGCCGGAATGTCCGATCCAGCACATCCGCGTGGGCCCAGCGTTCCCCCCGCAACCCATCGACGGAGACGCGGACCGCCCGCCCCTCGCGCTCGAGCTCGGCCAGCGCCCGCTCCCAACTCGGCGGTCGTGTCCCTTCGAAGGTCTCCCCGAACCGGTTGATCTTCGCGATACCGAGCGCGCGAAGCTGCGTGTCCAGCAGCCGGCGAGCCTCTTCGCCCGGCCGCATGCGTGTCTCGTCCAGGGGCAGACGACGATCCGCCAGATCCCATACCCGCTCCTGCCCCGCACGACCGGCGATCATCACCTCGCCCTTCGCCCACAGCACCTCGAGCATCATCGAGGTGTTGCGGCCGTGGTCGTTCCATCCGCCGGTCCGCCACCCGACCGCGGAGCGATCCTCGAACGCTCGGGTCGGCAGCGGCCCATCGGCACGCAGCCGGGCCAAGACGTATCGCCGGAACATCCGGTTCTCCCGCAGGTACCGGCGGACGTACTCGTGACGGCCGGCGGTCGTGCTGGGATACCTGCGCATCGTCGGAAGGTGTACGGCGAGCTGGGTCGTCGGCAGGATGAAGGCGCGGTACTCGAACAGCGATCGCTCCTGCCACAGGAGTCGCTCCAGCTCGGCGATGCGGAACCTCCGCCCCAACCTGGACCACAACACGAGATGCTCGGTGCGGGCCACCCGCCGCGTGGGGTCCATCTGTACGCTTCCGAGCCCTTCCACGACCTCGAGGATCGATCGGGGCCGAGGTGAAGAGAGCAGCTGCGCGGTGACCGCGAGCCGTCGAGCACGTCGGATCGAGATCGACCGAGGCTCGCCCGGGGTCACTCGGCGTGCTCTGCCGCCTGGGCGTCCGCTTTCGTGCGATGGACTGTGCCGCCGGGGTGCTCCGGCGGAGCGTAGAGCGAGTAGAGCTTGAGCTCACCCGACCCGGTGTTGATCACGTTGTGCCAGGTGCCGGCCGGGATCACGACGGCCCAGTCGTCGGACAGGTCGTGCGCCTCATCGACCCCGTCTTCGTCCCGTCCGAACTCCACGCGAGCCTGCCCCTCCTCGATCCGGATGAACTGGTCCCGGTCGGGATGGACCTCCTTGCCGATGTCCTCGCCGGGCGCGAGACGCATCACGGTCAGCTGGGCGTGCGCACCGGTGAAGAGCACGGTCCGGAAGGTCTCGTTCTCGAGCGTCAGGTGTTCGATGTCTCCGACCCAACCCGCCATCGACGACTCCTTGCTCCGGGAGCGACGAGCCCCACGAACGAAGGCCTCCTGGAAGGAGGCCTTTGTGAGGCTTGCAGCACAACAGATATCGTGGAGGTGGCGGGAATCGAACCCGCGTGACAGGGCGACCGTCTGGATCTTCTCCGGGCGCATCCGGTGGGTAGATCTCGCTTCGGGCCTCCCACCGGCGGAGGGGCCCTCAGCCAGCCCGGGTGAGATGTCCCTCGGAGGCCCCCGGACGGAACCTCCTCGGTGAGTCCTGCTTGCGATGCCCTGTCCGGGCCGCAGGCCCTCCCGGACGGACAGCTACCTATTGGCTAGGCAGCGAGCGCGTACTCATCGTTGGCGCTTGTGTTGATTCCGGCGTTTTACGAGACTCCGGAGATCTCGGCCCGCTTCTCCCAGGCGATAACCGCCCTGCTCGAAGCCAGTACACCCCCATATGTGGTTGTCACCCGAGTATACGGGTCATCGGGATCGGTCCCCCAGCTCTCGTACGACGTCCACGATCAGATCCATGTCCTCGGGCCGGTTCCGCCAGTTGACCGCCGCGGGCCGGAACGCGACGTTCCCGTCGTACTCCGTCATGCCGAAGAAGACCCTGCCGTCGAGGATGACCTCCTCACCGATCCGGCGATTCAGCTCGTCCAGGCGATCCTCGGCGTACCCATCCGGGTGGTAGCGGAAGCACACGATGTTGAGGTTCGCATCCGCGAGGCGCTCGAGATCCGGCTCCTCGTCGACCCTCCGAGCGAGGTGTCTCGCCAGATCGAGGTGTTTCTCGACGATCGCCCGGTAGCCGCACCGCCCGTAGGCGCGGAGCGTCGCCCACACGGTGAACGCCCTCGCGCGTCGCGACATCTCGGGGCCCAGGAAGCCCCAGGTCGGCTTCGGCCCGAGGGGATCGGGAAGGTAGGCGGCTCCCGACGTGAAGATGGGCGCCTGCAGCGCAGCGTCCTTCACGAACGCGAAACCGCAGTCGTACGGGACGTTCAGCCACTTGTGGCCGTCCGCGATCACCGAGTCCGCGCGTTCCACTCCTTCGACGAGGTGGCGCGAGCGATCCGAGAGGGCGGCGAAGAGCCCGAACGCTCCGTCCACGTGGAGCCAGGCTCCGTGTCGCTCCACGAGGTCCGCCATCTCGACCAGAGGGTCGAAGTCACCGGCGTTCACCTCTCCGGCACTCGCGATCACGACGGCGGGCGCGTCGCCGAGGACCTTGAGCTCACGCTCGAGAGCCGCGAGGTCGAGCCGTCCGACCCCATCCGCCGTGAGCTTCCGCACGGCATCCCGTCCGAGTCCGAGCATGGCGAGCGCCTTCGTGTCGCTGGGGTGCACGTAACCCGAACCGAAGACGGGCATCCGCGGCAAGCCGCCGAGACCGTCCACGTCGACATCGACGCCGTGTCGAAGGCCCCACCACCGCCGGGCACAGGCGAGCGCGGTGAAGTTCGCCATGGTCGCGCCCGTCGTGAGTATCCCGCCCCACGACGACGGCAACCCGAACAGCTCCTTCAGCCAGCCGAGCGCGACCGATTCGAGATGGCCACCGAGCGGCGTGGCCACCCAGGCTCCGGGATTCTGGTCCCACGTGGACGTCAGCCAGTCGGCGCCGAGCGCTGCCGGCGTCGTCCCACCGTTGACGAAGTGGAAGAACTTCGGCCCCACGGAGTGCACCAATCCGCCACTGCCGTCGATCAACTCCTGCAGGGCCGCGATCGCGCCGACCCCGTCCTCGGGGAGGGACCCCGCGAAGGAGCCAGCGGCGTCCTCGGCCCGGGGATCGCGTACGGGACGATCCTCGACCCCGTCGAGATACTTCCGAGCCTCATCCGCGACGAACGCGACGACGGCATCCAGCTCGTCCACGGCGGGTGGCGTCGGAGACATCTCCTGACGGTACGACATCAACGGCGCCGGCCGAGCTCCTGCCGCATCTCACGCTCGTGCTCGCGTTCCGCGATCGCCTGGCGTTTCTCGTGACTCCGTCGCCCCCGCGCGAGCGCGAGCTCGACCTTGGCGAGCCCGTGGGTGAAGTACACACGGAGCGGCACGAGCGCGAGCCGGTCCTGCTGCTGTGCATCCGCGAGCTTCGAGATCTCCTGGCGGTGAAGCAGGAGCTTCCGCGGCCGGAGCGGCAGGTGTGACTTCTTGTCGCCTTGCTCGTAGGGAGGGATGTGCATGCCCTCCAGCCAGACCTCGCCGTCGCGCACGCGCGCGAACGCCTCCGCGAGCGACGCCCGTCCGCCGCGGAGGGACTTCACCTCGTCCCCCGTCAGCGCGACGCCGGCCTCGAACGTCTCGAGGATCGCGTAGTCGTGGCGCGCTTTCCGGTTGGAGGCGACGGTCTTCTCGCCTTCGCGATCCTTACGGGCCATCGGGCTGCCCCGGCCTCAGACGTCGAGGAAGCGCCGCATGCCGATCGTGCCGGCAACAACGGCGACGAGGACGGCAGCCACCAGGATCCACGGCATCACGGCGACGACGTCGGTGTTCTTGATGAGCGGGAGCCACGGTGCCGTCCCGCGAAGGCGGTCCACGACGAAGACCTTGACGAGGAACAGGCCCGCGATGGCGGAGGCGGCGCCCAGCAGGGCCTCCACCATCCCTTCGATGAGGAACGGCACCCGGATGCGCCAGTTCGTCGCGCCGACGAGGCGCATGATGCCGATCTCCTTCCGGCGCGCGAACATACCCATCCGCAAGGTGTTGGCCACGAGTCCGATCGCCGAGACGAGCATGATGACGGCGATCCCGAAGACCCCGAGCGAGAGCACCCTCGTGAGCGCGTCGAGCCGATCGAGCAGCTTCTGATAGTCGGCGACGGCACGAACCCCCGGCTCCGTGCATTCCTGCTGCTGATCCCCATCGGGCTCGACCACCACGGTGCAGCCGAGCGCCGCCGTGATCTGCTCGAAGTTCGTGACCGCGGAGAGCTTCACTCGGAGGGACGTCGGGATCACCTCCATGCAGTCGACCTGCTCGAGGAACACGTCCTGGCCTTCGAACAGCCTGGCGAACTCCTCGCACGACTTCTCCTTGTTCCAGTAGTCGACGCGGGCGACGGCCGGCACCTGCTGCAGCTTGTCCGTCAAGCGGCCGACGGTGCCGCTGTTCACCGGATCCGTGAGATAGACCTGCACCTCGACGTTGCCCGTCAGCACCCGGGTCACCAGCTCGAACTCCCGGGCGATCAGCAGCGACAGACCGAAGAGGAACAGCGCGATGAAGGCAGTCGACATCGCTGCGAACGCCACGACCCCGTTCCGTCGCAGGCCGGCGGCGGTCTCACGGAAGAAGTACTCGACCCTGGGCGCCATCAGCTGTACACCCCTCGGGACTGGTCCCGAACGACCCTGCCCTTGTCGAGCTCGATCACTCGCTTGCGCATCGCGTCCACGATCGCCTGGTCATGGGTCGCCATCAGGATCGTGGTGCCGATCCGGTTCACCTTGTCGAGGAGTCGCATGATGTCGACCGAGGTGTTGGGGTCGAGGTTCCCGGTGGGCTCGTCCGCCAGCAGGACCAGCGGCCGGTTCACGCACGCGCGGGCGATCGAGACGCGTTGCTGCTCGCCGCCGGAGAGCTCGTCGGGGTAGGCATTCAGCTTGTCCCCGAGCCCGACGTACTCGAGGATCTCCGGCACCCGCTGGTCGATCACGTGCTTCGGCTTGCCGATCACCTCGAGCGCGAACGACACGTTCTCGAAAGCCGTCTTGTCCTGCAGGAGCTTGTAGTCCTGGAA
>JBKKAE010000040.1:0-2784 GCA_046714835.1 Actinomycetota bacterium
GGGGCTTGCCCGCCCCGCCCCCCCCCCCGGGGCGCTGCGGGCCCGCGGGCGGGCGGGGCGGCCGGGCGGCCCGCCGCCAGTCCGCGTTCGAAGGGAGCGCTCGCCAGGTCCGAGGCGCCGTCGTGGACGTCCTCCGCGCGCTCCGTTCGGCGAGCGCCGAGGCGCTCGCCGAGCGGACAGGTCATCAGCCTCGCGCGATCGACGCGGCCACCGAGTCTCTCGAGCACGATCGGATCCTCGAGCGGACCAGATCGGGCCGGTACCGACTGGCCGTTCGTTGACGCCATCGTAAGTAGCTGCTTACATCATGGCCATGGAGGCTGCCCTGAAAGCGATCGCCGAGCCTCGGCGACGGCAGATCCTCCGCCTCGTCTGGGACGCGGAGCGCTCGGCGGGCGACATCGCCTCTCATTTCGACGTCAGCAGACCGGCGATCTCGCAACACCTCACCGTCCTGCGGACGGCCGGGCTCGTGAACGAGCGACGAGACGGCGCGCGGCGTCTCTATCGAGCGAATCAAGAGGCGCTCGCCGAGCTGGAGGCGTCGTTGCAGGCGTTCTGGAGCGGGAGCCTCGCGACCTTGAAGGAAGAAGTGGAAGCCGAGGAAGGGAGTCGACGTGGCCGCAGGCGTGATCACCGTCAACAGTGAGATCCGGATCCAAGCACCTCCCGACGCGGTGTTCCCGTTCCTCACGGACCCGCAGAAGATCGTCAAGTGGAAAGGGGTGGACGCCACGGTCGAGGCCGCGCCCGGCGGGGTGTATCGAGTGAACGTGACCGGAAGGAACCACGCGGTTGGGGAGTACGTAGAGGTCGACCCGCCCCGCCGCGTCGTGTTCACATGGGGGTGGGAGGGCGACGACCAACTTCCGCCCGGGTCGTCGACCGTCACGATCGAGCTGATCCCCAACGGGGACGCAACTATCGTGCAGCTGACGCACTCGGGGTTGCCTGAGGGCGCCGACGCGGCGCAGCTCGAGGGGTGGGAGCACTTCCTTCCGCGGCTCGCGACGGTGGCGAGCGGCGGTGATCCCGGACCCGACCCTTGGGTCCAGGCCCGGGAGGAGTAGACGCCGCTCCTTCTCACGATCGATTGACGCAGGACCCGTCTACCAGATACCGTGCACGTCATGGAGTTGGGAATGATTCTCACTCCCGCTGCGAGCTTCGCTGGTACGGGGAGACCGGATGGGCGCTGAGCCCGCTCCGCACGTCGCGACCGCTGCGCCTCACGACGCCGAGGTGTTGGTTCGCGCCGATCGCCTCTCATTCGGCTACGGGCACGAGCCCGTGCTTCGGGACGTCACGCTCGACGTACGTGCAGGCGAGTTCGTGGCGCTGGTCGGACCGAACGGATCCGGCAAGTCCACCCTCCTGAAGGTCGTCCTGGGAGTCCTCGCGCCGGGATCGGGCCGCGTGGAGTTGCTCGGTCGCTCACCGGGCGACGTACGCGATCGTTGGCGCGTCGGCTACGTTCCCCAGCGACCGTCGCTGCAGTCCGAAGTGCCGGCCACGGTCGAGGAGATCGTCGCCGCGGGGAGGCTCCGCCAACGAGGATGGTGGCGCGGACTCACCGGATCCGATCACGCGGCTGTTCGCCACGCGATCGAGTCCGTCGGGCTCGCGGAGCTCGCGCTTCGTCCGCTCAACGAGCTCTCTATCGGCCAACAGCAGCGAGCCTTCATCGCCAGAGCGTTCGCCGGGGAACCGGAGTTGCTGGTCCTCGACGAGCCGATCGCAGGGGTGGACGCCGAGTCCCAGCGTCGCTTCCGCGACTCGCTCGTCCACCTGATCCGGCAACATGGCGCCGGCGTCTTGCTCGTCTCACACGAGCTCGCTGCGGTCGCCGACGTGATCGATCGCGTCGTCGTGCTCAAGCAGCGCGTGGTGTTCGACGGGAGTCCCTCGGAGCTCGCGTCTCGAGGCGTGTCGCTCGGTATCCACCGTGAGGATCTACCTCTTTGGCTCGAGGACCTCTGATGATCGCTGCGTGGCCCGTGCCGTATCCGTTCGAGACAACGGAAGCGCAACGCGCCCTGATCGCGTGCCTCGCGGTTGGGGTCTTCGCGCCGATGATCGGGGCGTTCCTGGTGCAGAAACGGCTCTCGCTGGTCGGTGACGGGATCGCCCATGTCGCGTTCGCCGGCGTCGGTGCCGGTCTGCTGATCCAGATCTGGCCGGTGTGGACGGCGCTGGGGTTCGCCGTGATCGGGGCCATTGGCGTCGAGTTGCTCCGGCTGAGACGGAAGGCGGCGGGCGACCTGGCGCTGGCGCTCTTCTTCTATGTGGGCATCGCCATGGGAGCGGTCTTCGCAAGCAGGGCGGGTGATGTAGAGCTCGAGACCCTGTCCTATCTCTTCGGGGATCCGTACACCGTGACGTGGGTGGGGGTCGTGACGATCGCGGTGCTCGGCGGAGCGGTCGTCGCCGCGATGGGTCTGGCCGGGAGAGCACTGTTCGCGGTGGTGACCGACGAGGACTGGTCTCGCGTCGCCGGTCTGCCGGTCGGCCCGCTGAGCGTCGCGCTGGCCGCGCTTACGGCCGGCGTCATCGTCGCGGGGATGAAGATCGTCGGGGTCCTGTTGATCGCGGCGATGATGGTGCTCCCGGTGGCATCGGCACAGCTGATGGCGCGCTCGTTCCGAGGGACGTTGCGGCTCGCCGTCGCGATCGGCGCCGCGTCGTCGATCGTCGGTCTTACGCTCGCGCGGCCGCTCAACATCGCGCCCGGCGGTGCGATCGTATTCGTCGCGGCCGCCGTCTTCGCGGCCGTTGCACTCGCGA
>JBKKAE010000041.1:0-10161 GCA_046714835.1 Actinomycetota bacterium
CTGATGCGTACACATTCGCGGCGCCTACGGACGAAGGAGTGGTCGTCGGAGCATCGCCCGAGCTCCTCGTATCCCGCCGTGGTCGTCAGGTTCGTTCGAACCCCCTCGCCGGTTCCGCTCCTCGATCGGGTGATCCCGAGGAGGACCGGGCGAACGCCGACGCGCTCGCCGGGTCGGCCAAGGATCGGGAAGAGCACGCGATCGTCGTCGACGCGGTCGCCGAAGTCCTTGGTCCGTTCTGCGTGGAGTTGACATGGGATCAGGAGCCGGTGCTTCGTGAGACGCCGAACGTGTGGCACCTGTCGACAGGTTTCCGCGGTGTGCTGCGGGAGCCCGCGCCCACTGCGCTCGATCTCGTCGCGGCCTTGCACCCGACCCCGGCCGTCGCCGGAGAGCCGCGCGAGGAGGCACTCGAGGCGATCGCCGAGCTCGAGCCGTTCGACCGAGGACGCTACGCCGGCCCCGTCGGCTGGGTGGATGCCGACGGAGACGGTGAGTGGGCGATCGCGCTGCGCTGCGCTGAGCTCCGCGGTGATCGCGCCACGTTGTACGCCGGGGCGGGCATCGTGGCCGCCTCGGATCCGGCGAAGGAGCTCGATGAGACCGAGCGAAAGTTCCGCGTGTTCCTCGACGCCCTGCGTTGGGGCTAGCGCTCGAGAGGTACGTCCGGTTCGAGCTCCAGCACGAGCGGCTCCTCGGGAGGGGCGAAGCCGCCGCGTCGATAGAACGAACGGGAGCGCTCCGTCGGCCACACGATGACGGCCGAGAAGCCCTCGCTCCGGCACCACGCGGTGATCTGATCGAGCATCTCCACGCCGAGGCCTTCGTTGCGATGCGCGGGCTCGACGTAGACATCGGTGAGGTAGCCGATCGGGCCCGCTCGCTTCCCGGGGACCGGGACATGCTGCACCGTGTGCAGCCACATCGCGGCGACGAGTCGATCGCCGTCTCGAGCGCCCAACTCCGCCACGCGTCCGACGCGGGCGCGGGTTCTGCGAAGCGCGCGAACCGCTCACGGTACTCATCCGGTGACTCGGCCGGCTCGCCGTCCTGCTCCACATACAGCTGCCAGCGGAGCCTCGCCAGCTCGCCGACGTCATCGGTCGTGGCGAACCCGACGGACGGCTGCGGATCCGTCACGATCGCGCCAACGCGGCGTCGACCGCGAGGCGCAACTCCCGCCGCCGTCGAAGTCCGAGCTCCGCGTCGACGACGACCTCCACGACGTGGAAGCTGCCGGCGCCGGCCGCCCTGTCGAGCGCGGGCAACAGATCCGACGCCAACCCGACACGCTCGTGGCCGGCGCCGGCAGCTTCGCACAGGCCCCCGATGTCGACAGCGTGCGGGGTGATGAACAGCTCCCGATGCTCGGGAAGGTCGCGTTGCGGCAGCAAGGAGAAGACGTGGCCACCGCCGTTGTGCACGACCACCACGGTCAGGTCGATGTCGCGTGTGGCGTTCCACAGGACCGCTCCCGCGTCGTGAAGGAAGGAGAGATCTCCCAGGAGCGCGATCACCGGACCTGGCCGTGCGACCGACACACCCAGCGCCGTCGACACGAGCCCGTCGATACCGCTCGCTCCTCGATTGGCCATGACGGTGAGGTGCTCCCTCGGACGCATGGCGAGATCGAGGTCGCGGATCGGGGTCGAATTCCCGACGAAGAGCCCCCCTCCCGCGGGCGCCCAGCCGGCGACGTCTCGAGCGATCCTGGGCTCGAACGGTTCCTCCCATCCGTCCATGAGGGCGTCCATCGTCCGACGAGCCCGTAGGTCCGCTTCGCTCCACGCGTCGCGCCACTCGTCGGGCGCGGGATCGATCCGGCCGCGCCATGGATCCTCGATCTCCTCCGATGCGTGAGGACCGGTGGGCGCGATGCCGATGCCCCCGTGCACGAAGGCCCCGCGGGCGAGCGCGTCGGGCAATGCCTCGGGATCGACCGCGAGACGCCACGACGCGAGGCGGTCGGGGTCGGGATCCAGATGCCACCGGTCCGCGACGACGACGTGCTCGGCCGAGGCGACGAAGCGTTGCGTGGCCCGGCTGGTGGGGTGCGCACCGAACTGGATGACGACCTCGGGTCGGTGCGCCTCCGCCCACGGACCCTCGATCATCGCCTGACCCGCCGCGAGCGACGATCCCGGTTGGCGCGCGCCCGAAGTTGGCTCGGCGAGGACGGGCCAGCCGAGCAACTCGGCCCAGAAGTGCCCTTCACTCGAGAGATGACCTGGCTTGCCTCCGAACACGACCGCACCCCGGGCGCCCGACACGAGCCGGGCGAGCCGGTCTCCCTCGTCGGGGTCCAGATCCGCCGCCGGGCGGGCCGGCCACGCGAAAGGCTCCTCGCCGGCGCCCGTCGTGGGGATCTCGGACGACGGGGTGAGCGGCTCCTCGAAGGGACAGTTCAGGTGCACCGGGCCGATCGGCTCGCCGGTCATCGTCTGGAGCGCCTCGTGGGCCGCCTGTCGCCACCATGCCTCTTGGCCCGGGGTCGACGGCACCGGCAGGTCGATGGACCCCTTCACGTAGCCGCCGTAGAGGTCCGGTTGCACGATCGTCTGGTTCGCGCCGGTCCCACGGACCCGGGGGGGCCTATCCGCGGTCAGGACCATCAGCGGCGCGCGTGACTGCGAGGCCTCGACGACGGCGGGGAGGAGCTCCGCGGCCGCGGTCCCGCTCGTCGTCGCCACGATCGCCGGACGTCCGGTCGCCTTCGCGGCGCCGAGCGCGAAGAAGCCACTCGATCGCTCGTCGAGCTGCACGTGCACTGCGACGCGGGGGTCTCGGGCGAGCGCGAGGGCGAGCGGCGTCGAACGCGATCCCGGAGACACGCAGGCGTGCACCACCCCGCCTCCGATCAGCCCGTCGACGAGCGCCGACGCACACGCGAGCGAGATGTCCGCCTGTTCCATCTCTTCTCCCTTTCTTATCCTTCTGTCAGGCCGTCCGGGCGAGGACGAGTCCGAGCGCCAGCAGGAGACCGGTCGCCGCATGCACGGCCGCCGTTCCGCTCAGGACGGGAACCAGTTCGCGGCCGGTCGCCACGCCGACGGCCTCCATCGGGCGGATCGCGAGGATCCACCCGGCGAGCCCCAACAGTCCCCACTGCGTGAGGCCGATCCGCTCATCGAAGATGAAGGTGACCACGCCGACGACGATCGTCGCGAACGCCGTGACCACGCAGGCACGATAGAGGAAGCGTGTCCGCGCCTCGCCCAGACGCACCGCAAGTGTGCGTTTGCCCGTGACCGCGTCCGTCGGGATGTCCCGCAGGTTGTTCGCGAGCAAGATCGCGACCGCGAGGAAACCGAGCACGGCTCCGCACCACCACGCGGATGTCGGCACGGACTCCGCCATCACGAACGCGGTCCCGCACGTCGCCATCAGCCCGAAGAACAGGAACACCATCACCTCGCCCAAGCCGAGCCCCGCGTACGGCCTCGGGCCGCCGCTGTACGCGAACGCCGCGATCAGCGCCAGCGCGCCGACGAACAGGATCAACACCGGCGCGGTCGCGAGCGCGAGCGCGAGTCCCACGAACCCCGCCACCCCGATCGCGACGAGGGCTGCGGCCAGGACGGAGAGTGGCGAGGCGAGACCCGTCGCGACGAGCCTGGGCGGGCCGACCCGCTCGGGGGTGTCGACACCCCGGATGCCGTCGAAGTAGTCGTTCAAGTAGTTGACGCCGACCTGCAATCCGATCGCGACCAGCAGCGCGGCGCCGAACCGCCACGCGATGAACCTGCCTGCGGCGGCCGTGCCCACGAGCACGGGGACGACCCCCGCGCCGAGCGTCCGGGGGCGCGCACCCGATACCCATGCGTTCACGGGCGCTTCGGGAACCTGGAGAAGTCCGGCGCCCGCTTCTCGACGTAGGCGTTCCGACCCTCCTGCGCTTCTTCGGTCATGTAATAGAGGAGCGTCGCGTCGCCGGCGAGTTGCTGCACGCCCGCGAGCCCGTCCACGCCGGCGTGGTAGCCCGACTTCAACAGGCGGAGTGCGAGGGGCGAATGAGCGAGCATCTCCCTCGCCCATCGAACGGACTCCTCCTCGAGCTCCTCCAACGGGATGACGGCGTTGACCAGGCCCCACGAGAACGCCGTCTCGGCGTCGTACTGCCGGCAGAGGAACCACACCTCCTTCGCCCGTTTCTCGCCGATCTGCCGCGCGAGCAGCCCGATCCCGTAGCCGCCGTCGAACGAGCCCACGCGGGGCCCGGTCTGACCGAAGCGCGCGTTGTCGGCCGCGATCGTGAGGTCGCAACAGAGGTGCAGCACGTGCCCACCGCCGATCGCGTAGCCCGCGACCATCGCGATCACCGGCTTCGGGAGCCGCCGGATCTGGAGCTGGAGATCGAGGACGTTCAAGCGACCGATCCCGTGCTCGTCCACATAACCGTCATCGCCCCGAACGCCCTGGTCCCCACCGGAGGAGAAGGCGAGCGGCCCCTCGCCCGTGAGCAGGACCACGCCGATCTCCGGATCGTCCCGAGCCGCGTCGAACGCGGTGATCAGCTCGCGCGTCGTGAGCGGTCGGAACGCGTTCCGCACCTCCGGTCGCGCGATGGTGATCTTCGCGATGCCCTCGGCCGTTTCGTAGCGGATGTCCGAGAACCCATCATCGTTCGTCTGCGACCCAGCCGGCTGCCAATCCAGGGCCCTTCTGATCTCGCGCGATTCGTCCATGTGACCGATGACTCCTAGAGCGGCTACTCGTACGGTTGGGCTAGCCTACCGGACGTCCGCAGCGGGAGCGATGGCGATGGCAACCGACGAACTGGTCGTGGTCGATCTGCCCCCCGGCCCCGAGTGGGTCGGGCTCGTGACGCGTCTGTGGCTCGACGAGGTGCCGTTCCTCCCACTCGATCATCGGCTGACCGATCGGGAGCGGCGTGCCATCGTCGATCGCGCCCGGCCGCACTTCGTCAGGGACGCGCGAGGCGAGACGCTCCTCGCGGATGCTGCCCCGGTGACGCCGGGCGTCGCCGTGGTGATGCCGACCTCCGGAACGGCCGGCGAGCCGAAGCTGGTGGAGCTGCACCGCGTCGCGGTCGTCGTGGCGGTCAGCAGGTCGGCCAAGACGCTCGGCGCGTCGCCCGAGGCGCCTTGGCTCTGTCCGCTCACCCCGGCGCACATCGGTGGGCTGCTCGTCCTTCTCCGGGCGGCGATCCTCGGGGCCCCGGTGACGATCCATGAGCGGTTCGACCCCGAGCGCCTCGTGCGCGACGGCGAAGGCGCCGCCTTCGCCTCGGTCGTACCCGGGATGGTGCGCCGGCTGGTGGCGTCGGACCTCGGTCTGCACGGCCTCACCTTGCTGGTCGGCGGAGACGAGCTCGAAGCCGAGACGGCGAGCGCCGCGCGGGCGAGCGGCGCCCGGCTCGTCACCACGTACGGCCTCACCGAGACGTGCGGTGGGTTCGCCTACGACGGCATCCCGCTCGACGGCATGCGGGTCAGGTTGGATGCCGACGATGCGATCGAGGTCTCCGGGTCGACGGTGATGGAGAACTATCGACTCGATCCGGCCGCGACCGGGGCGGCGTTCACGACGGACGGCTGGTTGCGAACCGGCGACCTCGGCGCGATCGACGACGGGGGGCGCCTCTCGATCCACGGGCGGGCGGACCACGTCATCAGGACCGGCGCGGAGAAGGTGTGGCCCGAGGAGGTCGAACGGGTCCTCGCCGGCCACCCCAAAGTGGCGGACGTCGCCGTCGCCGGGCGCCCCGACCCCGAGTGGGGCTCGCGGGTGAGCGCCTTCGTGGTCCCAAGAGCCATCGACGACCCGCCTTCCCTGGATGAGCTCCGGGTTCACGGAGCCGAGCATCTCGCGCGATTCAAGCTCCCACGCGAGATCTCCCTCGTCCCCGAGATCCCTCGAACCCGGACCGGGAGGGTGCGTCGCCGCGCCCTCCGATAGGAACAGCCCATCGTCACGCCTCCAGGAGGAGCACGAAAGGGGAGAAACGTGAAAGGCCCGAGTCCGGGAGGGGTGGACTCGAGCCTTTCGCTCGGGGAGATCCCCGAGGCCATCGAGAGGATCGGCCTCACGCGTCCGGAGACGCGGGTCACTCTCCAGTAGCTCTTCGTCCCACGAGGAATGTGACTTGAGCCCTGCCGGGCAGGAGACGTGGCGGACCCCGGGAGCCTTCCTAGACGGTGATCGCGCCGTGCTTGACGGCGAACGCGACCGCCTCCAGCTTGGAGTGCACGCGCAACTTCCCGAGGATGTTCCGCACATGGGTCTGCACGGTCTGCGGGCTGATGAACAGCTTCGTGGCGATGCCCTCGTTCCTCATACCTTCGGCGAGGAGCTGGAGGATCTCGCGCTCGCGATCCGTCAGGTCGTCCAGGAGCGTCGTCGCCTCGCGGCGAGCCTCCCGCTCGCGGGCGACCTGCGCGAGGAGGCGCGTGAGGGTCGCGGGATCGATCAGGACCTCGCCCTCTGCCGCGGCCTTGGCCGCCGCGAGGACCTCCTCGACGGCCTCGCCCTTCCCGAGGAAGCCCGAGGCACCCGCTTCGACCGCTTCGACGAGCAGGCGATCCTCGTCGTGGGCGGTGATGATGACGACCTTCGTCGCCGGAGAGATCTCTTTGATCCGGCGCGTGGCATCGATCCCCGACATGCCGCCCTTGAAGACGATGTCCATCAGCACGACGTCGGGCAGGTGCTCGGCGGAGAGCTGGATCGCCGTCTCCGGATCGTGCACGGGCGGCGCCACCAGCTGGAGATCGTCGTCGAGCCCGACGACCGTGGCCAATGCGTCCGTCAAGACCTTGTGGTCATCGCAGATCAGGAGCGTGGTCATCCAACGACCGCCATTCATCCCTTCACAGGAAGCCGGACGATGAGCATCGTACCCCCCGCCGGACCGTCGGCGATCGAAGCGTCGCCTCCGTGTGCACGGGCGATCGCACGGCAGATGAGGAGCCCGAGCCCCGTACCGGGACGATCCTCGTAGCCGGGAGGACGCCAGTCGGCGAATCGCTCGAAGACCGCCTCGCGCTTGTCCGGCGGGATGCCGGGGCCTCGATCGATGACCTCGATGAGCGCGTCGACGCCCTCCTGTCGAAGATGGACCTCGATCGGGGCGTCCGGCGGCGAATACGTCGATGCGTTGTCAACCAGCTGACGAACGAGCGAGCCGATGTACGTGCTGTCGGCCGGCGCCTCGAGGTCCTCGGCGACGTCGACCTCGAACGGATGATCGCCGGTCTCCGCGTCCCGCGCCGCATCCCGGACGATGACCCCGAGATCGTGCGGCCTGATGTCGAAACGAAGCGACCCCGCATCCAGCTTGAGGACGAGCGCGACCTGCTCGACAGCGCGCTCCAGCCGGTCGGCCTCGTGCCGGATCAGCTGTAGGAACTCCTTCCGCTCTTCGTCGCTCAGACGCTCGTAATGCGTGAGTATCGTGCCGGTGAGCCCTCTGATCGTGGAGACCGGACCGCGGATCTCGTGCGACAGCTTCGCAACGAGATCTGCTCTCCGAGACGACTCATCCGCGTCCGTTCGATCTCCTGGAGCGCTCCCGGGAACCGCGTCTTCGGCCACGCCGGGAGTGTAGGCGGGAGCCGCTGGGGCAGTGGCAGACGCTAGCCGTATGAATGGTCTTCGTCGGGGAAGGTGCCGGACTCCACCTCGCGGATGAACTCCTCGACGGCCTCCGTCATGACGCCACGGAGGTCCGCGAACTTCTTCGCGAGCTTGGGCGGCTTCTCGTTGATCCCCAGAAGATCGTTGATCACCAGGACCTGGGCGTCGCAAGAAGGACCCGCGCCGATGCCGATCGTGGGGATCTGCAACGACCGGGTGATCTCGCCCGCGAGCTCGGTCGGCATCGCCTCGAGCACGATCGAGAACGCACCGGCCTTCTCGAGCTGCTCCGCCTCTTCGGCCACGCGTTGGGCCGCCTCGCCGCGGCCCTGGACCCTGTACCCGCCCATCGCGTGCACCGATTGGGGGGTGAGCCCGACGTGGGCCATCACGGGGATCCCGATCTCGACGAGGCGGTGGACGAGCTCGAGGTGGGGTCCCTCGAGCTTCACCGCCTGCGCCACTCCCTCCTTGATGAGGCGGCCGGCGTTGCGGACGCCGTCCTCGAGAGAGACCTGGTACGAGAGGAAGGGGAGATCGGCGACCACCATGGCCCGTTCCGCTCCCCTGGACACCGCGCGGGTGTGGTGGAGCATCTCCTCCATCGTGACGGGAAGGGTGTCCTCGTACCCGAGGACGTTGTTCCCGACGGAGTCGCCCACCAGCAGCACGGGGACACCGACCCGGTCGAGGATCTGGGCGGTGGGGAAGTCGTAGGCGGTGAGCATCGTGAATCTCCGCCCTTCCGCCTTCCACGCCTTGAGGTCGTGGATGTTCGTCATCGCTCGCGCCTCCTGCATCTCTTGGGCATCACTTGGCGAAGTGCACGGCAGTTCCGGAGAGTGTATCCGCGACTCAGCTTCGGCCTGGGCCGGTGTCGTACCCGGGTGCTAGCTTCCTCACAGGTCCCGTACACTGCTGGACGACCCTCAGGACTTCCTGCTCCCCTTCGAGGGGGGCCGTCCAGACCAGAGGAGGTGGAGTTTGAGGGAGTACGAATGCATGCTCATCCTGCCTGCTGAGGCCGACGAGGCTCTGGTGGGTACCGCGACGGACCGGATCGCTGCGGTCGTTGCGAAGCACGACGGGCAGGTGCGGAACACCGAGCGCTGGGGCAGGCGCCGGCTGGCCTACGAGATCGACGACCGGAACGAGGGTTACTTCGTCGTGGTCACGTTCTCGGCGGAGCCGGCCGCGCAGCTCGAGCTCGAGCGCGTGATGAACCTCGCGGACGAGGTCTTGCGCCACAAGGTGGTCGTCCTGCCCACCAAGCGTGAGAAGCAACTGGCAACTTCCCCCGCCTCCGCAGGCGGAGACGCGACACCCCAAGGGGAGTGAACGAACCATGGCGACGGACAACCAAGTGACCCTGGTCGGCAACCTGACCGATGACCCGGAGCTCCGCTACACGCCCAACGGCGCGGCGGTGTGCAAGTTCCGGATGGCAGTCAACCGCCGATTCCAGGATCCGAGCGGGCAGTGGAAGGACGGCGAGACGTCGTACTTCTCGATAAACGCATGGCGCACGCTGGCGGAGAACGCGGCCGAGTCCCTCACGCGAGGGACCCGCGTGATCGTGGCCGGCCGGCTCAACTACCGGACCTGGGAGAACCAGGACGGCGACAAGCGTTCCGCGATCGAGGTCGAGGCAGACGAGATCGCCCCGAGCCTGAAGTGGGCGACGGCGGCCGTGACCCGTCAGGCCCGCTCCGGCGGGGCCTCCAGCTCGGGTGACTGGGGCGAGAAGGTGGCCGCGCCCGTGGGCGGCGGCGCCGACCAGGAGGAATCTCCTCTCGATGGCGGGTAGGGGGGCAGGGCCGAAGGAGCGCGGCGGTCCGAAGCGGCGTCGCGAGAAGGACGACAAGGGCTGGCAGAAGCGCGGCAAGCGCAAGTACTGCCAGTTCTGCAAGGACAAGGTCGACCGCGTCGACTACAAGGACGTGATCATGCTGCGCAAGTTCGTCTCGGACCGCGGCAAGATCCGTGCCCGGCGCGTGACCGGCAACTGCGTCCAGCATCAGCGGGACGTGGCGTCCGCCGTCAAGAACGCCCGCGAGATGGCCCTGCTGCCCTACTCCAGCCGATGAGGATCATCCTGCAGAAGACCGTCGAGCGGCTGGGCGACCCCGGGGATGTCGCGGACGTCGCCGATGGCTACGCGCGGAACTTCCTCATCCCTCGTGGCCTCGCCGTGAAGGCGGAGAAAGGCACCATGCGCCACGCCGAGAGCCTCAAGCGATCCCATGAGGCGCGGATCGATGCCCGCAAGGGCGAGCTCGAGACATTGGCCGCCCGCCTAGCCCAGTCGCCGGTCCTGGTGAAGGCACGCGCCGGTGAAGAGGGCAAGCTCTTCGGTTCGGTCACGGCCGCCGACATCGCGGAGGCGCTGTCGGCGCAAACGGGCGTCGCTATCGATCGGCGGGCCGTCCACCTCGACGAGCCGATCAGGTCGATCGGAACGCACGAGGTGACGGTCCACCTCTACCCCGAGGTGGATCCGGTCCTCACCATCGACGTGCAGCCCGAGGCGTAGCACCTGTCGTGTGGCCCACCCCTCGGGCTGTG
>JBKKAE010000042.1:0-4032 GCA_046714835.1 Actinomycetota bacterium
CGCCCACCCACCGTGATCGGACTTAGCCGATCTTGAGGGCTTCGACCTCGATCTCGAGATCGATCTTCTTGCTGACCAAGAAGCCGCCGGTCTCGAGGACCATGTTCCAGTTCACGTTCCAGTCCTCGCGCTCCAGGACGGTCTTGGCCGTCGCGGCAAGCACGGTGACCCCGTACGGATTCGTCTCCGTGCCGAGGTACTCACCCCGGAGCGTGACCGCCCGGGTGACGTCGCGGATCGTGAGGTCACCGTCCAGCTCGAAGCTCGCTCCATCCGTGTGACGAACGGCGGTGCTCCGGAACGTCATCACCGGCCACTTCTCCACGTTGAGGAAGTCGTCGCTCTTCAGATGCTCGTCCCGCTGCTCCGTGTTGGTCTGGATGCTCGCGGTCTTGATCTCGACCTCGGCGCTCGACTCTTCCGGGCTGTCCGCGATCTCGATCCAGCCGGAGAAGTCTGTGAACCGCCCACGAACCTTGGTCAGGATGTGCCGAGCCACGAACTCCACCGCCGTGTGCGCGATATCCAGCTCGTACTTCCCTGCGGGCGGCAGCTGGACGCCCCCGATCTCCTTCACCGCTTCTGCCATCTCGGCATCTCCCCTCTCACGGGTCTCAACTCCCTCTGCAACGGGGGAATGGTCGATCAGTATTCCTGCGTTGCCAGGTATAGTTGGGGAACTCCGGATAGGATGGCAGGTATGGACGAGGACAGGATGGTGTGCGAGAGCTTCCAGCGGGCGGCACAGCTGGTCGCGAAGCGCTGGACGCCCCAGATCGTGTGGGTGCTCCTCGACGGGCGCCGCCGCT
The DNA here is from genome assembly GCA_046714835.1 of Actinomycetota bacterium. Classification (GTDB taxonomy): domain Bacteria; phylum Actinomycetota; class UBA4738; order UBA4738; family HRBIN12; genus JAJNBA01. Next base: position 810 of record JBKKAE010000042.1, read on the forward strand.
ACTCCTCGGTCCGTGACGCGATCCCCGAGATCTCGGACACGCTGCTCTCGGAGCGGCTCCGCGAGCTCGAGGAGGCGGGTGTCGTCACGCGGACCGTGACACCCTCCACGCCTGTGCTGATCGAATACGGCCTCACCGACCGTGGACGGGAGCTCGCCGTCGTGATGGACGACCTCTCAACCTGGGCCGAACGCTGGGCCGCCGTCGGCGCCTGACGGTCGATCAGCCGGTCACGGCGCGATCCGCCACCTCGAGCGCTTCGTCGATGATCGCGAAGCCTTCCTCCAGCTGCTCCTCGGTGATGCACAGCGGTGGGTTCGTCATGATCCCGTTGAAGCGGATCATCGTGAACAGGCCTCGTTCGAGCAACGTCTTGTTGACGCCTTGCATGGTCTCGTTCACGACGTTGTAGGGCGAGAGCGGCTCCAGCGTGTCGCGACTCTTCACGAGCTCGAGGATCCCGAACAGCCCGATGTTGCGAACCCGGCCGACGCTCGGGTGCTTCGTCATCAGCTCCTCGTGGTGACGCCTCATCACGGGGTCGAGCCGCTTCGCGTTCCCGACCAGGTCGTCCTCCTCCAGCACGTCGATCGCCGCGATCGCCGCCGCGCAGGAGAGTGGGTGCGAGTTGTACGTGAGTCCTCCGTAGAACACGTGCTCCTCGAAGTGGGCTGCGATCTCCGGCTTGATCGCCACGGCGCCGAGGGGCAGGTACGAAGACGTCAGTCCCTTCGCGGCGGTCATCAGGTCGGGGACGACGCCCCAGTGGTTCACCGCGAACCACTCACCCGTCCGCCCGAACCCACACATGATCTCGTCGGCGATCAGCACGATCCCGTAGCGGTCGCAGAGTTCGCGGACGCCCTCCAGGTAGCCGTCCGGAGGGATGAGGATTCCGTTCGTTCCCGTGACCGTCTCGAGGATGAACGCGGCGATCGTCTGCGGGCCCTCGAGCTCGATCGTCTCCTCGAGCGTGGCGAGCGCCGTCGCCGCGTCCTCGGTGCCGCGTGCCGTGCCGCGGTAGGGATCCAGGACGTGGACGATCCCGGGCATCGGGGGGTTCTCGTTCGCCCAACGGCGAGGGTCGCCGGTCAGGTTGATCGTGGCGTAGGTGGCGCCGTGGTACGAGCGGTAGCGCGCGAGGATCTTCTGTCGGCCCGTGAACGCCTTCGCGATGCGGATCGCGTTCTCGTTCGCCTCCGCACCCCCGAGCGTGAAGAAGGTCTTGTCGAGCTCACCGGGCCAGAGCGTGGCCAGCTTCTCGCCGAGCAGGGCTCTGGTCTCGTACGCCATGAACGGAGAGATGTAGGGGAGCTTCTCCGCCTGGCGACCGATCGCGTCCGCCACGCGCTTGTCGCCGTGCCCGATGTTCACGCCCATGAGCTGGGAGTTGAAATCGAGGTACCGCTTGCCGTCGACGTCCCAGAAGTAGACGCCCTCGGCCCGATCCACGGCGATGGGCGAGGCCTTCGATTGCGCCTGCCAGTCGTAGAGGGTGTAGCGCTTCGACTTCTCGACGATCTCGGCAGCGGACATCGGTTGGTCTTCGGTCATCGACTCGAACCCCCTGGTCAGGACGCACGTCATCATCGCAGACGGCTGAGCTCTGACGGACCGTCTGGGAAGGAGCGCAGCGAGGGTCTCGGATCCTCCCGGTCGGCCGATCCGGGCCACGCTGCGGCACCGCTCAGATCTGGCCGATCACCTCTCGGATCTCTACGCGCTCGACGGTCACGCCACGGGCTGGACTTTCGCCGGGCTGAGCGTTGGGCACAGGCACCTCAGCTGCTTCCTTACTTTCGAAGACGACCATCGATATCGGTTTGCCGTCTATCGGTTCCAACCAATACCCCGCCACCACACCTGGGATCTGCCGAACCCGGGGAAGGATCTCGGTTTCCAGCACCTTGCGGGCGGTCTCGTACTGGTCCGGATCAACAACCGAATACGCGATCCTCGCGTGCATGGTGCTCTCCTCTCGTCGGGATCGGGGGACTCCTCTCAGGCATCCTTGTTGCCTTGCCAGGTCTGTGTCAAATGCGCCCGCTTGGGTGCAGATCGATCCCTCCCCAGTGGATCTCCACGTGAAGATCTCCGGGACTGAACGGCCTTCGAGACATCGCCCTGTGAGCAGCGTGGATCCGAGCTCGGTTGTGGGCGAGAACGGCCTTCGCACACACCGACCTGACTGACCGGCGTCCGATACCGCTGGTACGTCTGATCAACCCTTGACGACGTCGCCGCCTTTCATCACGAACGGGATGTCCTCCAGCACCGTGACGTCATCGAGCGGGTCGCCTTCGACGGCGATCAGGTCGGCGAAGCGACCCGGTTGGAGCGACCCGACCCGATCCTCCCACCCCAGTAGCTCGGCGGAGACAACGGTCGCGCTTCTGATGGCCTCCATCGGGGTCTGGCCGAACCGCACGTGGAAGGCGAGGTTCTTCGCGTTCATCCCGTGGGGGTAGATGCCGGAGTCGGTCCCGAAGGCGATCTTCACCCCCGCCTTGACGGCTTTGGCGAAGTTCTGCCGCTGCGCGTCGTTGGTCATCTCCGTCTTCCGCAGCACCTCGTCGGAGTAGCCGAGCCCCGGACCCTCCTGGATCATCCAGTCGCCGTCGAACATGTCGGCGACCAGATACGTGCCTCGATCGACCATGAGGTCGATCGTCTCGTCGTCGATCAGGCTCGCGTGCTCGATCGAGCGGGCGCCGGCGCGGATCGCGCGCTTCGCGCCCTCCGCGCCGTGCGCGTGCGCGGCGACGTGAGTTCCTCTCTTCTCCGCTTCCCCGACGGCCGCCCGCATCTCCTCCTCGGTCAGCTCGGGCTTGCCGGGGTCGGTCCCGGACGTGAGTACGGCTCCCGTGGCGAGGACCTTGATGAAGTCGGCACCGGCGTCGAAGATGCGCCGGACGTTCGCGCGCACCTGATCGGCGCCGGTGGAGACACCCACCCGGAGCTCGGCCGGCACCGGGACGTCGGGGGGCAGACCCGTGATGTCGCCGCCGCCGCCCGGGCAGGTCACGTAGGCGCCGGCGCACATCATCCGGGGACCGGGGATCCGCCCGTCCTCGATCGCCTCTCGGAGCGCGAGATCCACGAACGCATGGAACGTCCCCACGTCGCGCACGGTGGTCACGCCTCCGAGCAGCGTCGCGAGCGCGTTCGTCACACCGGTGAGCGCCTCCTGCGCCGAGGAGCGGTTCACGAGATAGGCGTAGCC
>JBKKAE010000043.1:0-2713 GCA_046714835.1 Actinomycetota bacterium
CCGTGGTCGGCCGGCACGGCGGCGATGTTCCTGAACGACTCCGCGGGCAACGACGGCGGAGCTGCAGGCACCGCCGTTTTCGCCCGCGGCGGGACGCAAGCGCTCGCGGGCGCGCTCGCGTCGGCGGCGAGCGCGGCCGGCGCCGAGATCCGGACGGGTGCGGAGGTGACCGGCATCCGTTCGCGAGACAGGCGTGTGCTCGGGGTCACGCTCGCGGACGGAACGGAGATCGACGCCGGTCTCGTGGTTTCCGCCGCGGATCCGAAGGGGACCCTCTTCCTGTGCGATCCGGTGGAGCTCGGGCCCACGATGATCTGGCGGGCGAGCAACATCCGCCAACCCGGCGCGACGGCGAAGGTCGATCTCGCCCTCTCCGGTCTGCCGGCCTTCCACGAGGACCCCGAGCGGCTGCGCGGGCGCATCGTCATCGGACCGTCGACCGACTACGTCGAGAAGGCGTCGGATGCCAACAAGTACGGCCATCTCGCGGAAGACCCGTGGATCGAGGCGACGATCCCGACACTCATGGATCCCTCCCTCGCGCCCGAGGGGCGACACGTGATGAGCGCCCTCGTCCAGGCCGCGCCCCGCGACCTGCGAGAGGGGGATTGGGCGAGCGAGCGGGAACGCCTCGCGGACGTCGCCGTGAAGACCCTCGAACGGTTCGCGCCGGGTCTCGGCGAGCTGGTCGAGGCGCGCCGCATCATCACGCCCGAGGACCTCGAGACCGACTACGGACTCACCGGCGGGCACGTGCAGCACGCCGAGCCCGGCCTCGATCAGTTCTTCGCGTGGCGTCCTTTGAACGGCGAGGCAGGCTATCGATTCGTGCTCGACGGCCTGTACCTCGCCGGGTCGGGTGCGCACCCCGGCGGGGGCATCACCGGTGGTCCGGGAGCGAACGCGGCGAGGCAGATCCGCAAGGACGTCGGCCGCCGTTAGCTTTCCCGGCGGCGAGGGTGGGACACTGCGCGCGATGTCCGAGGCCGATCGCCCTTTCCGGATCCCCGAGAGCACGCTGTATCCCTCGGAGGCCGATGAGTTCGACGAGTTCGGATCGAACGACCTGCCTTCGTACTCAGACTGGCGCGGCACGTTCTACAAGGTGCCGTGGGCGGTGGACGAGGATGCGATCCGCGATGCCGGCGCAGACGTCGCGATCGTGGGGGCCCCGTACGACGAGGGAGTCTCCTCCCGCCCCGGGGCGCGGTTCGGACCCATGGCTATCCGAGGGGCTCACGTCACCAGCGGTAGCCCATGGTCCTGGTCGATCCAAACCGGGGTGCGGCCGTTCGACGTCATGACAGTGGTGGACGCGGGCGACGCGCCCGTGGTCCCGGGCCGGCCGGAGCGGAGCCTGCGGGTGATCCATGAGAAGGTCCGGCGCGTGACCCGCGCCGGCGCGATTCCGATCGTGCTCGGGGGGGACCACTCGATCACGTACCCGTCGGCAGCGGCCGTGGCCCGGGTTCATGACCCGGCCACCATCGGCATCGTGCACTTCGACGCGCACGCCGACACAGGGATGGACCAGTGGGGCTCACTGATCGGACACGGGCAGCCGATGCGGCGCCTGATCGACGAGGGCTGGGTCGCGGGACCGAATTTCGTCCAGGTGGGGCTCCGTGGGTACTGGCCTGATGCCGAGACGTTCGAGTGGATGCGAGATCAGGGCTTCCGCTGGCATACCCAGGTCGAGTTGGAAGAGCGCGGGGTCGAGGCCGTGATCGACGAGGCGATCGCCCAGGCCCTGGACGGGCCGGACCGCGTCTATCTGTCCGTGGACATCGATGTCGTGGATCCGGGTATGGCCCCGGGCACGGGTACACCCGAGTCCGGGGGGATGCTGGGTCGCGAGCTGCTCCGAGCGGTGCGTCGTATCGTCGGGTCGGTGGACCTCGCGGGGATGGACGTCGTGGAGGTCTCGCCGCCCTACGACCACGCCGAGATCACGGCGATGCTCGCGGCCAACGTCGTCATGGAGGCGATCAGCGCGCTCGCGGCCAAGCGGGGCTGAACGCTCGCCGCGCGGTACCCTCCCGCTCATGTGTCGAAGCATCAAGCGACTGCGGGAACCACATGGGCAGGGCCATGCCGCGGACGAGGAGATCCGGGAGGCCGCGCGTCAGTTCGTCCGCAAGGTGAGCGGGTTCGGGACGCCTTCGTCGCGTCACGTCGAGGCGTTCGAAGCAGCCGTCGACGAGGTGACCGACTCGTCGAGGCGTCTGCTCGAGACCATCGACTCCACCCTGCGGAGCTCGGCGTGACCGGATACGCACTCGATCCCTCGCCCGAGGAGATGCGGGCGATGGGCGAGGCAGCGGTCGACTACGTGGTCGACTTCATCCACGGCCTCTCCGACGCGCCCGCGCAGAACGTGGATGGAGCGCTCGAGGAAGCGCTGAAGTTGAAGGCGTCCCCGCCCGAGGAGGGCGGCTCGTTCGACGAGGTCTTCGCCCAGTTCCGCGACGCGGCCGCCCGGGCGTACGAGACGTGCGGTCCGGGCTACCTGCCGTACATCCCGGGGGGTGGCCTCTACGCCTCGGCCCTTGGGCAGTTCCTCGCGATGTCGGTCAACCGCTTCCCCAACCTCTGGGAGGTTGCGCCCGGATTGGCCAAGATCGAGCAGAACGTGATCCGGTGGATCTGCGACCTGTTCGGCTTCCCCGAGGAAGCCCGCGCGAACCTCACGACCGGCGGCTCGATCGCGAAC
>JBKKAE010000044.1:0-11273 GCA_046714835.1 Actinomycetota bacterium
GGCGACGCGCGCGCGATCGGGATCGACCGGCCGCTGCGGTCGTGGGTCCCTTTCGCCTGGGCTTCGTTCATCAGCTTCGGGCTCACGCTCCGGGCGTTGTTGACCGGGCTCGGCTACTGAGGCGACCCTCGCTGCTGCGAGATGATGCCATCCGTGCGTGGATGGACGAAGACGCTCATGTGGGTGGGGATCCTGCTGGCATGCGCCGGCGTCGGCGCCTTCGTCGCATCGCGTTCCAACCCGTTCCCGCCCGGGGTGCGTGACACGGGCCCTGTTCCCAGCGAGAGCCCCAGCCCGAGCCCGTCGAAGCCCGAGCTCGTCCGCTGGCAGCTCACGATGTCGAGCCGGACCACGCACACCTACCAGGTCGGCGGGTCCTGCATGAGCGACTGGCGCGCCCGAGGGCAGATCCGGCTCACTGAGTCCGGTCGCGTTGAGGGGCGTGCGATCGCTCGACTCCGGCCCGGCGCGAAGTGCGATTTCCCCTCCGCGCAGGTCCAGGCTCGCCGAGTCGTCGTCCTGATCATCGGACGCCGCGACGCCGGCGAGCTCGATCTCCGGTTCCGCGAGGGGGATCGGCGGCCGGTGGGGTCCCAGGACCTGGGTGGCTTCCTCAAGACGCTGACCACGCTTCGCTTCTCGATCCCCGAACGAGCCGGTGCCGAGGCGAGCAAGCCGAAGCGGATCGAGGATCCCGCGGACGAGATCTACGCGTCCTTCACGAGGATCCGGCTTCGGCGCTCGTAGCGACCCGGATCGTCGCGAGGCGCTGATCCGCCGGCGGCCCCGCGGTCCAGAGTCCATCGCGCTCTACGAGCCGGATCTCGAGGGCGTCGACCAGCTCGTTGTCGCGACTCGGGTCGAGGCAGAGACGTCGACGGATGAGCGCGACGGCATCGGCTCTTCGATCGAAGCCTCCTCCTCGCGGGGGCGCCGACCAGAGCTCCATCCGAGCATCGTCGCCGAGCTCCGCGAGTGCCTCGAGCGCATCGGTGGCCATCGGTCCATCGGGGCGCTCGACGTCATGGAACCGAAGCCAGAGATCGTTCATCCAGTGAAGAGGGTGGCGCTCGGTGAGCTCGTAGACGACCCGCCGTCGAGCGACGGTGGCGAGCCTCCGGGCGAAGGGTTCGAAATCGGCCACGTTGTAGAGGACGTGCCCGACCACCGCCACGTCCACCGGGCCGACCCGGTCGGCGACGTCGGGCCATCGCCCGTGCACGGCTTCGGCCTCGACGCCGGCCGCGCGGGCGTTCGCCAGGAAGCCGGCGAGCATGTCCTCCTGCGCGTCGACGCCGACCAGCACGCCCGCCCGGCCGGCGAGGGGTAGCGAGCTGGCGCCTCCTCCGCAGCCGACGTCGAGAACGCGGCCCTTCTCGGGAAGACCCTCGAGCGCTCGCATGGTGGTCGGCGAGGGATGTGCCAAGTCGTCCGTTCGTTCGCCACGGGTGCGGAAGAGCTCGGCGGGGAAGCCGTAGGGGGACTCAGGAGCGGCGGCGACGATCTCGGGCGGGATCGCCCAGCTCTCGAGTCCTTCCCGCCATCGTTCGAGTGCGGTCACGTCTCGCGCATGACCTCGTCGGTGTGTTCGCCGAGCAGCGGCGGAGCCCGCCTCGTATCCAGGACCTGGCCGTCGAATCGGATGGGATTCCGCACGAGGCGAAGCGTCGTCCCCCGTGCCTCGTCGGGCACCGACTCCACGAGCGAAGCGCCTTCGGGCGATGCGAAGACCTCGTCCATCGCCCGGATCGGGGCGCAGGGAACGGAAGCCGCTTCGAGCTCTTCGATCCACTCGGCGGCGGTCTTGACTGCGAAGGATCCGCCGAGGAGCGGGATCAGCTCGTCCCGATGGCGCACGCGCTCCTGGTTCGTCGCGTAGCGAGGATCGTCCGCCCACTCCGCGTGGCCGACCACCTCACACGTTCGCCGGAACGATCTGTCGTTCCCCGCGGCGAGGATGAACGGCCGGTCCGAGCCATCGAACGCCTGGTACGGACAGATGTTCGGGTGTGCCGTGCCCATGGGCCCGGGAACGATCCCCCCGATCAAGTGGTTGGCAGCCTGGTTCACCATGGCGGCCGCGCTGGCGTCGAAGAGCGACACGCTCACGTGTCTTCCCCGACCGGTCCGGGCCCGCTCGTGCAGAGCCGCGAGGATGCCGATCGCGGCCTGCAAGCCCGTGATGACGTCCAGGAGCGCCACCCCGGCCTTCACCGGTTCTCCGTCCGGCTCGCCGGTGACGCTCATCAGTCCGGACAGCGCCTGGACCATGATGTCGTAGCCCGGTCGATGTGCTGCGTCCGGCACGTCGTCGTTGAAGGCCGTCAGCGAGCACGTGATCAGGCCGGGGGTGGTTCGACGGAGATCTTCGGGGGGAAGCCCTAGGTCTGCCATGAGACCCGGGCGGAAGTTCTCGATCAGGACATCCGAACCGCTCGCCAGCCGGCGGACAGCGTCGACTCCCTCAGTGCTCTTGAGGTCGACCGTCACCGAGCGCTTGTTCCTGTTGATCGAGAGGTAGTAGGCGGCGTCCGATCCCACGAAGGGAGGCCCCCAGTGACGCGTGTCGTCGCCTTCACCGGGACGCTCGACCTTGACCACGTCGGCGCCCAGATCGCCCAGGATCTGGGTCGCGAGCGGCCCGGCGAGCACCCGGGAGAGGTCCAGGACGCGGACACCGGACAGAGGAAGCGGATCCACAGAGCGGAGCCTACTGCCCTCACTTGGTGTGCTTCCGCACAACTGGCGCGTTGACCTGACAATCAGGGAGAATCCGTCCGTGAACGAGCAGAGCCTCGAGCGCGTCAATGCATTCCTCGCCGCTGTCGCGGAGCGCACAGAGAAGGGGGAATTGCTGGAAGCCACTCCTGCGGAGCTTGGCAGGGAATTGGACTTCCCGGATCCATTGTCGATCGCGCGGGCAGTGAGGGCACTGGTGTCGCGGCGCCGGCTGGAGCCGGCAGGGGGCTCGTACCGCCTCCTTGATCAGACCCCTGTCGCCGAGGGAGAACGAGAGACGATCGAGCGAAGGGGCAGACGCTCGAGGAAGCGGCCCGAGGATCCGGGCGCCGCTCGTCGTGGCGGCCTGGCGTATTCGGACCTGGGCCGGGCGACCGTGGATCGGCTGGTCGAGCTGGGTCAAGAGGTTTCCCAGCTCCGTGCCCAGCTCAAGTCGTCCCGGGAGGAGGCCCGTCAGAACAGGGAGATGCGGGCCGAGGCGGAGCGGCGGGCCCGCGGCCTCGCGGAGCGCGCTCGGGAGCTGGAGCATCGGGTCGAGATGGCCGAGTCCAACCTGAGGACCTTGCTCGCATCCGCGCGTGCCACGGGCATGCACCCCGACCAGCGACTGCCCGACTCTGAGATGGAAGCGATCCTCGGTGTGCTGAAAGGCAACGGGGATCAGCCTTCGGAGCAAGAGGGCGAGGGATTTCCGGAGTCGGAGCCTATGGACCGAGCGTCCGAGGATCCTCACGTGTCGACGGCGCAGGCCGAGGAGATGTGATCGAGTCTCGCTCGATCCAGGCCTCGTAGCAGGCGGCGAGGTGGCCGGGAGCCAGCTCTTCGAGGCCCAGATCCTCCCCGCGGCACCTCCCTTCGATGCCGAGCTTCGCCGCCTCCCCCGACGAGACCACCGGGCACCGCGGGTGGAACCGGCAGCCCGGCGGGATACGCGTTGGATCCGGCGGCTCGCCGAGCAGGATCGGGCGATCGATCCCTCCTGCCTCGGGTACGACGTCGAGCAAGGCTTTCGTGTACGGATGACGCGGTCGCAGGAGCGCCTCTTCGGCCGGGCCGATCTCCACGATCCTTCCCAGATACATGACGGCAACGCGGTCCGCCACCGTCCAGGCCAGTCCCAGGTCGTGCGTCACGATCAGGATCGAAAGACGGAGCTCGTCGCGGAGCTTCATCAGGAGCTGGAGGATCTCGCCGCGAACGGATGCGTCGAGGTTCGACACGGGCTCGTCGGCGACGATCACCTTCGGGTCGAGGACGAGGGCTCCCGCGATCACGACCCGCTGGCGCTGCCCGCCCGACAGCTCATGGGGAAACAAGAGATAGAAGCGCTCTGGCGGGCGCAAGCCGGCCCGCGAGAGCGCCTGCGCCACCAGCTCCTCCTCCGTCTCTCCGTTCGGCCCTTGATGGATGCGGTGGATCCGGAGCCCCTCGGCCACGCTCTCGTAGATCGTCTACCGCGGGTTGAGCGACGCCGTCGGGTCCTGGAACACCATCTGGACTTCACGGCGGTACGCCCGGAGTTTCCGTCCCAGGGGTTTCCCTCGGAACGAGATCTGGCCCTTGTTCGGCTGGATGAGTCCCATGATGGCGCGAGCCAGCGTCGTCTTCCCACAGCCTGATTCCCCTGCGAGGGCGAGGACCTCTCCCTCGTGCAGCGTGAGGTCGACGCCGTCGACCGCGGTCGCGACCGACGCCTTGTCCCGCCGGAACCCCTGGAGCAGCGAGGTGCGCCCGGCGAAGCTGACCCCGAGACCTCGGACCTCGATGATCGGCTCGCCCGGGACCTGTCCCCGAGGCTCGAGCGTGACGTCGCTCATGTCGATGCCTCCGACAGCGAAGGCGCGCCCGACACGTGGATGCAGGCGGCGCGTCGCCCCTCACCCGCCGGCCAGAGGTCCACGTCGATCCTCGGACAGGCGTCGACCGCGACCGGACAGCGAGGGTGGAACGGGCAGCCCGACGGGATGTGCTGGGGGTCCGGAGGGTCTCCTCCGAGACCGGACGGCTTGCCGCGGAACCTCATGTCGCCGATCTCCGGGAACGCGCCCGCGAGCGCCGTCGTGTATGGATGCGCCGGCTCGCGGAACACGTCCTCGGCGGACCCTTCCTCCACGATCTTGCCCGCGTACATGATGGCGATCCGGTCGGCGACCTCCGCCAGGACGGAGAGGTCATGGGTGATGAAAAGCATCGCGAGACCCAGGTCGCGTTGCAGGGCCTTCAGGAGCTGGAGCACCTGCGCCTGCACCATCACGTCGAGCGCCGTGGTCGGCTCGTCCGCGATCACGAGCGACGGGTTGCAGGAGAGCGCCATCGCGATCATCACCCGCTGTTTCTGCCCCCCCGAGAGCTCGTGCGGGTAGTCGTCGATCCGCCTGGCCGGTAGACCCACCTCCTCCAAGAGCTCCGCCGCCCGTACCCTCGCCTCACGGTCGCCGGCGAGCTTGTGCACGATGATCGCTTCGGCGATCTGATCCCCGATCCGTCGCACCGGATTCAGTGCGTGCAGAGCCCCCTGGAAGACGATCGACGCGCCGGTCCAACGGACCGCGCGCAGCTGGCCGGGCTTCAGCGCGAGGACGTCCTTCCCATCGAGCAGGATCTCGCCCTCGATCTTCGTCTTGGCGGAATGGAGCCGGAGGATCGCGCCGGCGATGGTCGACTTGCCGCAACCCGACTCGCCGGCGAGGCCGAGCACGCGTCCACCGTCGATATCGAGATCGACGCCGCGAACGGCGGGCACGTCGCCACCCTTGGTCCGGTAGGTGACGCGGAGGTCGCGGACGGAAAGGACGCTCATGTCGTCACCGCTCCCGGATCCTCGGGTTCAGGACCTCGTCCAGGGCGTAGCCGCACATCGTGAACGCAAGCGTCACGAGGCAGATGCAGACGCCCGGCGGGATGAGCCACCACCACAGGCCGGCCGAGAGCGCACCTGCCTCGAACGACTCGAAGATGATCGCGCCCCAGGAGGTGCTCGAGGGGTCTCCGAGGCCGAGCAGCGAGAGGGTGGTCTCGGCGAGGATCGAGAGCGCCACCGTGAGCACCGTGTTGGCGAAGATCACCGGCATCACGTTCGGCAGGATGTGACGGCTGACCAGATGCCAGTTGCTCGAGCCGAGCGCCCGCGCCCGCTCCACGTACGGGCGCTCCTTGACGGAAAGGGTGTCCGCTCGAACCAGCCGCGCCGTGCCGGCCCACGAGGTGATCCCGATCACCAGGATCGTGTTGAAGAGCGATCTCCCGAGGATCGACGCGAGGACGATGGCGAGCGGGATCCAGGGGATCACGAGGAACCAGTTCGTGAACGCGTTCATCACGGTGTCGACCCGGCCCCCGTAGTAGCCGCCGGCGATCCCCACCGAGGTCCCCACGACCATCGTCACCACGGTTGCGGCGAACCCGACGAGGAGGGAGATCCGAGATCCGTAGATCACGAGGTCCATCACCGACCGGCCGAAGTCGTCGGTGCCCAGAGGGAACTCGAGGGACGGAGATTGGAACGGGACGCCGGGTGAGGTCCCCACCTTCAGGTCCTCCGGGGAGACCAGGAGCGGAGCGGCCAGCGCCAGCAGGACGAACGCGATCAGGAGGAAAAGACCGATCATCCCCATCCGGCTCTGCCGGTAGACGCGCCAGAAACCCTGCAACGCACGACGCCGGCGGGCCCACCGGATCTTCCTCGGATCGCGTGGGGCCGGAGGCGCAGGTGCCGCACCTCCGACCGCGAACTCCGATGGCTGACGTGGCGTTTCGATCGAGCTCATGCTTCCTTGACCCTCGGATCGAGGTAGCCGTACAGGATGTCGGCGAGGAGATTGAAGAAGATCACGGCCGCGCTCGAGAGGAGGAACACCGCCTGGATCACCGGGTAGTCACTTCCTTGGATCGCGGCGTACGTCAGCTGTCCGAGACCTGGCCAGGAGAAGACTTGTTCGACGATCACCGCCCCACCGAGGATGAAGCCGACGCTGTAGAAGGCGAGTGTGAACGTCGGCAGCAGAGCATTGGGCACCGCGTGCCGCCGCCGCACGTCTTTGTCGCGCACGCCCTTCGCCCGCGCGGTCAGGACGAAGTCCTCGCCCATGACCTCGAGCAGCGAGGAGCGCATGATGATCGCGAACTCGCCGATGTAGCCCAGGGTGAGCGTGAGACACGGCAACACGAGATGCTTCGCGATGTCCAGGACGTGCGCGATCCCGGTCAGCTCGTCGGTAGATTCGATGCCGCCGGCAGGGAGCCAACCGAGCGTCCCGGCGAACGTGATCAGCAGGATCATCCCGAGCCATCCCTCGGGCATCGAGTAGAGCGTCAGGGAGCCGAGGAGGGAGCCCGTGTCGAACGCGCTCCCGCGCCGCCAGGCCCCCTTGATCCCGATCACGATGCCGAGCAACGTCGAAAGGACCGTCGCGGTCCCCACGAGGACGAAGGTAGGCCCGACCCGCTGCACGACCGAGTCCATCACCGGACGGCCTGAGATGAATGAGTAGCCGAACTCGCCCCGCAACGAGTCACCGAGGTAGTTCACGAACTGCTGGGGGAGCGGGTCGTCGATCCCGAACTCTTCGCGGAGCAGCGCCTGCTCTTGAGGATCGAGGTGGACGCTGCTCCGTGTCAGCAGCTTCACCGGGTCGCCGATCGCCCGGAAGAGGATGAAGTTGAAGGCGAGTACGAAGGCCAGGGTCGCGAGCGCGTGAAGTACCTTGCGGAGCAGGTACTTCCCCGATCGCACCCCCTGGCCTCCGAATCTCGCTGCTAGCGGGGGCTCAGGCCTCGTCCTCCTCGCCGCGTCGCCGCCCTATCACCACGAACGCGACGACGGCGATCAGCACGACGGCGCCGATGCCGACCAGGAGTCCCGCCGACATCCCGCCCTCGTCGGCCACGGACCCGGTCCCACCGGCGACGACGGGCTTCAGGTTCATGTAGGAGTCGACCCGCCATCCGAAGAGCAGCGAGCCCCCGTTCGTGGGTGTCTTGACGTAGCCCTCGAAGGTGTCCGTGCGATAGGCGTGTAGGAGCTCCGGATACACGAGCGCGATCTCAGGGATCTCCTCGTAGTGGATCCGCTGGAACTCGTGCACCAGGGCCTGTCGTTCCTCGCGGTCGAACGCCTGGCGTTGCTCCGCGTACAGGTCGTCGAGCACGGGGTTCGAGTAGCAACCGTCGCTCCAGCCGAGACACTGCTCGGTGGTGTAGATCGACATGTTGAAGTCGGGGTCGGGGTCGCCACCCCAGCTCCAGATGTACGCGTCGAACGTGCCGTTCTCCCATTCCTCGTAGGCCTTGGTCTCCGTCACGTTGCGGAGGTCGAACTGGATCCCGATCTGCTCCATCCAACCCGCCATCAACTCCCCGGATTTGACCGATCCCCGCGAGTCGGTGATGCCGAGGACGTCCAGCACCAGCGGCTCTCCGCTCTCCGGGTCGATGCGAACCCCGTCGGCCGTGCGTTCGGTGTATCCGGCCTCGTCGAGGATCCGGTTCGATTCCTCGAGGTCGAACGCGTACTCCTCCTCGGCGGGGATGTCGAGATGCCAGAAGGCCTTGTCGGGGGAGAGGAATGTGTCGGCGGGCACTGCCGCGCCCTGGAAGACGACGTCCGCGATCTCCTGTTTGTCGATCGCAGTGGCGATCGCCAGACGGACGGCGCGGTCCTTCAGTGCGGGGTGATTCGTCTCCTCGGTGACCGCGGGCGTCCCCAGCATCTTCGGATGAGCCTTCGCCTGTCCGCCGAAGTTGAACGCGAGGTTGGTGTGGTAGTCGGCCGCCTCCTCGCTGATCGCGATGTTCTCCTCGCCCTCAAGACTCTTGGCAAGCGTCACGGTGATGTCGTAGGCGAAGTCGATCTCGCCCGATTTGAGAGCCTGGACCATCGCTTCGTCGTTGCCGAAGACGCGGTACACGATCTCGTCGATCGTGGGATCGCCGAAGAAGTGGCCGGGGACGGCCTCCATCCGCCAGAACTGCTCGGGTTTCCACTCCGTCAGCTGGAACGGCCCGGATCCGATCGCGGGGATCTCCTCGAAGGCGCGGATCTCCTTCGCCGGCTTGCCGTCCAGCGGGCCCCAGATGTGTTCCGGGAGGATCGGGATATACGGAGGGACGGTGGGCGCGAGTGTCGGTTCCTCCGAGCGCCAGATCAGCGTCGTGGCGTCCGGCGCTTCGAACGTGGGGTTGTAGGGCAGGTAGTCGGCGAAGGTTGCCAGGTTGTTGTCGAGGATGAATCGATACGTGAACGCGATATCCGCGGCCGTGAGAGGCTCGCCGTCGTGCCACTTCGCGTCGTCACGGATCGGACAGGTCCACGTCATGTAGTCAGAGCTCGCCTCGCAGCCGGAAGTGAGCTCCGGGACCGGTGAGAGGTCGTCGGCACTGAAGCCGTAGAGCATGTTGTAGTTCAGGAGCATCATCTCGTACTCCGAGGTGCAACATGCCTTGAACACGTTCGCCGAGACCATGTCGCTCGTCGTGCCCACGTTCAACGTGATCCTCTCGTCACCCGGGGTGGCAGATTGCCCCAAGGCGGATCCGGCCTGCCCGAACATGACCGCGGTGGCCACTCCGAGCGCGAGCGACGCCCGTCGCATTCCCCTCATCGCTGCCCCCTTCCGAAGGTCTTCCTCAAACGTTCCTACGCGCCAGTCTTCGAAGCGGTTGGACCCATGACCGCGCCCTCGAGGGCGTCCGGGTCACGGTCCGCCCGCGCTGACCCGCGTGGTTGAACGCCGGGTAAGTCGAGAGGGTCTGTATAGCATCGGGGGCCCGAGAGCGCTAGGCACGCGATGGTCCCTTCGGACCAACCACCGCCGGTCTGGAGGAGGCTGGAGTCCTACGGACGGAGTGGGCACGCTTGTTCCTCGTCAGCCCATTCTGCTTAGCTCCTAGGGCATGCGGGTTCTTTTCGCCGACTCGATCGACCCCTCCACCACCGATGCGTTGACCGAGCGTGGGCACGAGTGCGTCTCGGAGCCCAAACTCTCCGCCGATGATCTCCCCGCTCGGATCGGAGGTTTCGAGGTCCTCGTCGTGAGGAGCACGAAAGTGACAGCAGCTGCGATCGAGGCCGCCGACGCCCTCGCGGTGATCGTGCGCGCGGGAGCGGGCACGAACACGATCGACGTGAGGGCGGCATCCGAGGTGGGGATCTACGTCACGAACGTCCCCGGCCGCAACGCGATCGCCGTGGCGGAGCTGACCATGGGGCTGCTCCTGGCGATCGACCGGCGGATCCCCGACAACGTGGCCGACCTCCGGACGGGGTCGTGGAACAAGGCGACGTACTCCAAGGCCGACGGCCTGTACGGACAGGTGATGGGCATCGTCGGGCTCGGTGAGATCGGGTTCGCCGTCGCGGAGCGCGCGAACGCGTTCGGGCTCGAGGTGCGAGCGATCCGCAAGGAACGCGACGAGGAGGCCGAGGAGCGCATCAAGGCGCTCGGCATCGAGCTCGTGGATTCGCTCGAGGACCTCGTCGCGACCTCCGACATCGTGTCGATCCACGTGCCCGCCGCTCCCGAGACGGAGTCCTTGTTCGACGCACGCCTCCTGGGTCGGATGAAGGAAGGCGCGATCCTTCTCAACACGTCTCGAGGCGACGTCGTGGACGAGCCCGCGCTCCTCGATGCGCTCGAGACCCGCGCGCTCCGCGCGGGTCTCGACGTGTACCCCGATGAGCCGGGCTCGGGTTCGACGGAATGGTCCTCGAAGCTCGCGCAACATCCCCACGTGGTGGGGACCCATCACATCGGGGCATCGACCGCGCAAGCCCAGAAGGCGGTCGCCGAAGGTGTTGTCGAGATCATCGATGCGTTCGTCCGGGGGGAGATCGTGAACTGCGTCAACCTCGCGCCCACCCGGCTCGGCACCCACACCCTTCACGTGCGGCACTTCGACCGCGTCGGCGTGCTGGCGGGCGTGTTCGACATCCTGCGACGCCGCGAGCTGAACGTGGAGCAGATGGAGAATCGGGTCTTCGAGGGACGGAACGCAGCCGTCGCCACGATCGACGTCGTCGGCGACGTCGGGCCCGATCTGCTCGCCGCCCTCCAGGGACTCGACGACGTGATCCATGTCTCGGCCGTCCCGAGGGACCGGGGTCGGTCGTGAGGGTTCACAACTTCTGCGCCGGCCCGTGCACCCTCCCGCTGTCCGTGTTGGAGGAGGTGAAGTCCGAGCTACTCGACTTCCAGGGCTCCGGGATGTCGGTCATCGAGATGAGTCATCGGAGCCCTGGATACGAAGCCGTCCACGAGGAGACGCTGTCACTCTTCCGCGAGAACTACACGGTGCCCGAGGACTTCTCGATCTTGTTCCTGCAAGGAGGGGCGACGCTCCAGTTCGCGATCGTGCCGATGAACCTGCTCCGCCGCGGAGAGCGTGCCGGCTACGTGCGATCCGGTACGTGGGCCAAAGGCGCGCTCCAAGATGCCAGCGTCTGGGGCGAGGCATACGCCGCATGGGACGGCGAACCGTTCTCGTTCACGCGGATGCCCACCGACGAAGAGCTGCAGATCGCTGTGGACACCCGTTAT
>JBKKAE010000045.1:0-11023 GCA_046714835.1 Actinomycetota bacterium
CCCCTTTCCACCGAGAAGGTCCTTCATGTCCTTGTTGCCCTCGGAGAAGTCGTACACGTACTTGGTCATGGCCTGAGTCTACGGATGGACCGCTTACCGGTGTACGCTCGTCTCTTCACCGCTCACACGGAGGACCGGCGATGGCACACGCGAAGGACAAGGGCGCGAAGAACGTCAAGAAGAAGGCCGCGAAGGGCATCAAGGAGAAGCGCGCCGAGAAGAAGCTGAAGCACGACGGCCGTCGCCAGACGGGCGCCGTCGAGACCATCGGCGAGCGATAGCCGCTACGGCGACAGCATGGCGGCCGACACGGCGCCCATCACGGCTTCCGATGACCCGAAGCCCGCGAGCACCCGCGTCCCAGCCGCCTCGAGCACCAGCGCGGGACTCGAACCCCGTGAGACCCACCGCGACAACGCCTCGCGGAACTCCGTCGCGTCCGCCGGCGTGTCCCACACCGTGCTCAGGATCACCGCCACGTCCTCACCGTCGCTCCACGCGCGATAGATCCCCCCGCCCCACCCGGCGGCGCCCGACTCCGCCGCACCGTCATCCAGCCGCAGATTCAGCAGAGCTCTCAACCAGACCTCGCCCACTACCATCACGTCGTGGTCGCGCCAAGCGGGACCGAACGTCGGCGAGAAGTCCGGCACGTCCACCGGCTCGCCGATCTCACCCGGGTACTTCGATGGATGCAGGACCTGCTCGGTGGTCGTCGGGAACCTCCGCAGAGCGCGATCGACCGCCGCGGGCCTACCCTCGTCCCCCAGCGCGTCCACGAACCGCTGTCCGTCCGAGTAGGGGTAGGCCTGAAGCTCGACGATGAACGGCGGGACGGGGTTCTCCGAGCCGCCCGGCGCCGAGCCCGTCTCCGCGACGGGGAACCGGAACAGCACCTGCGTCGCGAAGTGGTTGGCGCTCCCCTCGACCACCCCCAGGGAAGCCTGGAAGCGCTCTTCCTCGCACCGCAGAACGAGCTCGTCGATCCGGTCGAGGTCGAAGTGCTGGTCGTCAATCGCGTGCGTGAGCTCGTGCGCGAGCACGAAGTGCTCGATCCGGTCGAGCTCGGCGTCGCCCGTGTAGACGAGCTCCTCGTTCTGTGAGTTGTAGAAGCCGAGGACCGACCCCTGCTGGTACGCGTCGAGGGCCTCCAGGTATCCCACGTCGGGCGGGAGGACCCCGATCGTCTGCCACGTAACGCTCCGCCTCTCGTAGAGCCGCTCGGGGTAATACGCGTCGAAGTACTCACGCAGCCGCCGATCCATCTCCGCCGGCGTGATCGGCTCGACGTTCACCGGTCGTTCGAAGTCGAGCCCTCGCACGGCCTCCACCTGGTCCGCCACCTCCGCGATCGCGGGGGGAGTCGGGACCTCGGTCACGGGGTCGGCGGCGATGTCGGGCGGGACGCAGAGCCGGCGCATCGCCTGGAGCGCGGTGGTCGGTCCGGTCTTCACCTCAACGGCGGGGCTGGGAGACCGGAACGGCGTCGGCGATCGCGACTCCTCCCCCGGAGTGCAGGCCACCGCGATGCAGAGCGCCACACCTGCCACGGCGACCCTTCTCGCCGGCGCACGTCTCACTGCCGGCGCCTCGTCAGGAACAACGCGCTCGCGGCGGACACGATCGAGAGCCCGGACATGACCGCGGACATGACCAGGAGACCCGTCGACTCGAGGAACCCCATGACGGACACGCCCAGCGAGACGATCGCCCCGACCCACAGCACGAACGCCACCGCGTAGGCGATCACAAGCGCTCGGACAGGTAGGCCACGAGACCGTCGATCGACAAGCGATCCTGGGCCATCGTGTCCCGTTCGCGGACCGTGACCTGCGCGTCGTCCAATGAATCGAAGTCCACGGTGACGCAGAACGGCGTCCCGACCTCGTCCTGCCGCCGGTACCGCCGGCCGATCGAACCCGCGTCGTCGTAGTCGCACATCCACTCGCCCTTCACCACATCGAAGACGCGCCGCGCCTCGGGCGTGAGCTTCTCGTTGCGCGAGAGCGGAAGCACCGCGACCTTCGTCGGCGCGAGCCGGCGGTCGAGGGCCAAGTAGGTGCGCTTCTCCGTGCCGCCCTTCGCGGTCGGCGCCTCCTCCTCGCGGTACGCGTCCAACAGGAACGCGAGCACCGCCCGGTCGACGCCCGCCGCGGGCTCGATGACGTAAGGGTGATAGTGCGTGTCCTTCTCCTGGTCGAAGTAGGTCAGATCCTCGCCGGACGCCGCCTGGTGGGCCTTGAGGTCGAAGTCGGTCCGGTTCGCGATCCCCTCGAGCTCACCCCAGTCCGTGAACGGGAACTTGTACTCGACGTCGACCGTGCGCTTGGAGTAGTGGGACAGCTCGTCGGCGTCGTGCTCGCGGATGCGCAGGTTCTCCTCCCGCAGACCGAGGTCCGTCCACCAGCGCATCCGTTCTGCGATCCAGAACTCGTGCCACTCCTCGTCGGTGCCCGGCTCCACGAAGAACTCCATCTCCATCTGCTCGAACTCGCGGAGCCGATAGATGAAGTTGCCCGGGGTGATCTCGTTGCGGAACGAGCGACCGATCTGGGCGATCCCGAACGGGATCTTCTTGCGGCTCACCTGCTGGATCGTGGCGAAGTCGACGAACATCGCCTGCGCGGTTTCCGGACGCAGGTACACGGTGTTCTCGGCGTCGTCGATCGGGCCCATGTTCGTCTTGAACATCAGGTGGAAGTTGCGCGGCTGCGTGAACGCGGTCTGCCCGCAGTTCGAGCAGGTCGGCGGCTCGGGGAGGTGGTCGGCGCGGAATCGCTGGTGACAGTTCAGGCACTCGACCAGCGGGTCGGTGAACACCTCGAGATGGCCAGAGGCCTCCCAGACCTTCGGCGACATGATCACGGCGGCCTCGAGCCCGACGACGTCGTCACGGAGCTGCACCGTCGAGCGCCACCATTGGTCGCGGACGTTGCGCTTGAGCTCGGTGCCGAGCGGACCGTAGTCCCAGGACGAGCGGAGCCCCCCGTAGATCTCCGAGGACTGGAACGCGATGCCTCGCCGCTTGGCGAGTGAGGTGACGGCCTCCATCAGATCAGGCCTTGGCAGGTCAGACCTTGGCAGGTCAGACCTTGGCAGGTCGGCCATGAGGACTCCTTTCCCGGCCGCTGGCTGCGGCCGCCGGCGTGCGCACCATGCTACCGGTCAACCGAAGGTCGGCCGGTTCCGATACCTAGGGCATGAGCATCTGGCGGCGGGAGCGGGTGGCCGACGACGCCCCGCCGACCCTCATCGAACGGTTCCGAGCGCGCCATCCCGTCCTCGCGCGCGAGACCCGGCTCAGCCCCGCGAGTGCCAGGATCGCCAGTCGCGTGGTGGTGGTCTTCCTCACGAAAGACGACGTGGAGCGTTACCTCTTCGCGGCGCCGATCCTCGTCGTCGGGCTCATGGCCGCGCTGGCGAAGTGGAACGACCTCTAGGTGCTACTCCTTGCCCTTCGGTGGGCCGCCGAGTGACTCCTCGTGCGGTCCGTCGTGTGGCTGGAGACGGTCACCACCGGGCTTCTTGCGAGCGGCGGTCCGCGCGAGCGCGGCGCGGATCTCACCCTGGTCGACCGTGCTCGTGTCGTGGTGCTGCCGGTCGCTCTCGGTCAGGCGGATGAACGTCTCGAGGGCCGCCGCGTGCGCCTTCGCATCGTCGACTTCGGACGAGGGCGTGACCGGTTCCGCGGCCGGCCTGAGTGCGGCCACCGGGGCGGGAGATTTCATGGGGACGGGAGCCGGTGCAATTGCTGCCGGTCGCGCGGCGGCAGGTGCGGGTGACGCAGCCGGTGGCGCGACCACGGGCGGCGCGGGCGCTGCGGCGGGCGCGGGCGCTGCGGCGATCACACGACTCTCGGGCTGAGGGGCGGGCCTCGGCTTCGCGACCTGTGGTGGTGTCGCGGCCCGCTTCTCGGCCTTCGCCTTGATCCGCTTGGACGATCGCTTCGTCTTCTCAGCCGCCGGCTTCTCCCTGGGTGAGGTCGTGGGTGTGGGCTTCTGGGCGCGCGAGGCGCGGGCGAGCGGTCCCGCGGGCGCTGCGGCCCACGCGTCGCCGAGCGGCGAGGTGACCACCACGTCGGACTCGGGGACCTGCACGACCACCGGCTCGGGAACGACGGTGACGGGCGCGGCTGACGCGGCCGGCGCGAGGGGGTGAGGTGCGGAGGACGCGGCCTTGGATAGCGCTCGCTGGATGTCGCCCTCGAGGCGCCGCCTGGCCTCCTCCGAATCCTCGAGCTTCTCCTGCAGTCGTGCGACCCGCTCCGATGCGAGCCGATACACCTCGTGCACCGCGGCAAGCCGGTCGTCGTCGATCAACGAGAACCCTCGGGGAATGGAGGATGCCGCGAACGGCACGCCCACGTTCATGCGTTCGATCGGGTCGCGGAGGGAAAGGGCGATCATGACGAGGAACAAGAGCAGCAGCCCGCCGGCGAGGAGCTGGTAGCTGACCCACTTGGATCTGACCAGCGCGACGGTCCCCTCATCGGTTTGATCGATCTCGGCCACCGCGCCGGTGCCGAGGGGCACGTAGGTGCGGACCAGGTTCCGTTCGGGATCCTCGGCCCCACCGCCGTCGGAGTAGTTCCAGCGCGTGATCGCACCCTCGCCCGATGCTTCACGAAGCAGCGGGTCGTTCAGTCCCTCGTTGGATCCGGGGCGGTCGGACCGGTCCGTCGAGAACAGGAGCGTCCCCTCGGTCGACCAGATCCGGACGCGGGACACGCGCTCGTCCGCGAGGACCGAACGCTGCACGGCGGCCTCCAGGGAGTCCCCCGCCTGGCCGGAGATCGGGGCCGCCAGCTCACGATCGTCGAGCCGCGGAGCGAGCACCTCCTGGACGTAGGCGACCGCCCGGTCCTCCGCGCGCGCGCGCTCCTCATCGAGGGCCCGGCCGCCGGTGGAGACGCTGTAGGTCAGCCCGATCGCAGCGGCCAGAGCCAAGGCAGCCCAGACGTATTTGCTCGCGGTGTCCCTGGTGAACCGTTGGATCAAGCTCATCCGGCCCCCTCGCCGGTGCTGCGCATGCGACCAGAAGCGCTGGTCACGCACTGCGAGGCACGATACCCCGTGGGACCGCCGAGGTGAAACAGCCGAACGACCGGCACGGGTTAAGCCCTCTGGCGGATGAGGGGACCGGAAGGCCTAGCCGGGATGCCTCGGATCGCGCTCAGGGCCCGTCGCCGAGGCCTCCGTATCGCCTCGAGCGCTTCTGGAAGTCACGGATCGCTTCGAAGAGGTGCTCGCGGTCGAAGTCCGGCCAGAAGACCGGCGTGAACCAGAGCTCCGAGTAGGCGACCTCCCACAGGAGGAAGTTCGAGATCCGTTGTTCGCCGCTCGTGCGGATCAGCAGGTCCGGCGGCGGCATGTCGGGGGTGTAGAGGCGCTCGGCGATCTTCTTCTCGTCGATGCTCTCGGGGCGGATCGTCCCGTCGCGGACCTCGCGTGCGAGCTCCTTCACGGCGTCCACGATCTCCGCGCGGCCTCCATAGTTGAACGCGATCGACAGCGTGGTCCCCGTGTTCGCGGCCGTGAGGTTCTCGGCCTCCGTGATCTCCTTCAGGACCGAGCGCGGGACGCGCCAGTTGCGGCGCCCGATGAACCGGATCCGGACGTTCATCCGGTGCAGCTCGTCCCGGCGGCGCCGGAGCAGGGTCCGGTTGAAGTTCATCAGGTACCGCACTTCGCTGGGCGGGCGGCGCCAGTTCTCGGTCGAGAACGCGAACACGGTCAGCCATGGGAGGCCGACCTGCACCGCTCCCTTGACCGTGTCCCAGAGCGCTTCCTCCCCCGCGGCGTGGCCCTCGGTCCGGTCCAGGCCGCGCTGCTCCGCCCAGCGCCCGTTGCCGTCCATCACGATCCCGATGTGAACGGGGATCCGCTCGAGGTCGAGGTCGTGGAGATAGCTGCTCACGTCGCCGTCCGAACGAGCATCGGGACCGACTTCATGCGGCGCTCCAGGTGGTACTCGGCGAAGCCGAACAGGAGTCCGCGCGCTTCCTTCCGGGTGCGGCTCTCGGGAGCGGGCGTGGCCCCCGCTTCGGCGAGGTCCGCGAGTGCGAGCGTGCCCATGTACGCGAGCGCCGCGGCCGAGACGTGGCCGGCGCCGGGTTCGGCGTCGACGGCGCAGACGGCACCGCCGAGCCCGGCGGAGAACAGCTGGACGTCGGTGCTGCCGCAGACGGCGCACGCCGTGAGGCTCGGATGGAAGCCGGAGACGGACAGGAGCTTCAGCATGAAGGACTCGGCGACCGCGGCGGGATCGGCGGGCCGCGTCTCCAGCGCCCGGAGGCCGGAAAGCAGGAGCAGGACGAGGCGGACGTTGCGCTCATGCTCCTCGGCGACGCGGTCGACTGCCTCGAGCATCGTCTCGCCGGCCGCGAACAGCGCGAGGTCGTCGCGGATCGCGCGATGAGGGGCGATGATCTCCGCCTGCGTGATCGTGTCGAGCGAGCCGCGGCCCCGGTAGAGCATCAGGTTCACGTGCGTGAACGGCTCCAGCCGGGCACCGAAGCGGCTGGTGGTCTTGCGGATGCCCTTCGCCACGCCTCGGACCTTGCCCGCGCCCTGGGTCATGATGGTGACGATCTTGTCGGCCTCGCCGAGCTTCATCGATCGAAGCACGACGCCCTGTTCCTTGTAGGGGGGCATCTCCGAATCGTAGCCCGACGGTCGGTCCCCCCACCTGAGAAGGGGTGTGACGTTTCCGTTGCGGACGTGGTGGCGCCGCCCCTGAAGGGCCGGCGCCCCACCCCTACGCCTCCATGTTCTTCGTGACGACCTCCATCGTCTCGTTGAGCTCCTGAACTCGACGATCTCGGTGTCGGGGAAGATCTCGGGCGTGTGGCCCGGGCCCACGTAGTAGGCCTCGCCGTCGGTGATCTCGATATCACCGTCGGCGGTGTGGTACACGAGCTTCCCCTTGAACACGTACCCCCAGTGCGGGCACTGGCACTGATCGTTCGGAAGACCCACGAACAGAGGGGTCATGTCCGAGTGCTCCGTGTACCGCTCGAACCCAATCGTGTAGCCCTCGGTCTCCCCGTACCTACCCTCGAACCCCGGTGCCTCGATCGGCTCCGCCGTCGAGTCCTTCGACACCTTTTCCCATCCTGGTCCTTCTCCTTCCGGCCCGGTTTGGACCTGTCCCTGTCAGCCTCTCGAACGCTTCACGACTCCTCCTTGCGCTCCTCCGCCACGCGAGCGAGATTCCGGACCGATCGCCGACTCACCTTCGCCGACACCGCCAGCCCGAGGGCGCGGAGCCCGGGGATGTTGAAGGCTCCGAGCATGCCGGGCATCTCGCTGATCCTCGTCACGCGAGACGTGCACACGATCCTGCATCCGGCATCCGTGGGCTCGAGCTCGTACCGCTCGACGTTCGTCCAGTCGGACGCGACGCCCCTCTTCGTCGTGAGCCGCGCCTCCGTGACGAATTCGAACGCCTTCCCAGGCACTGCCTCCGTGACCACCGAGCGGTCCGAGAACGCGCCCATGGGGTCCGCCCCCGTGGAGTGGAACTCGGTGCCGACGACGGCCCGCCCGGCGGGCGCATCGATCGTGAGCAGCCGGGTCCGCTTCCCCTGCCGTTCCCCGGCCCACACGGTGTGGCTGAGGAGGTCGGCGAGGACGTCGTACACGGCCTCGGTCGTCGCCCGCGAGGCCACCTCGACGCGCACCACGAGCTCCTGCTTCAGGGCGTTGGCGCCCCGATCCTTCGCCTTCTGCATGTCGACCACCTCCGAGGACGAGATTGCTCCTCGGCGTGCCACGAAGGATGGGGAGCGTTCCCTATCTTTGGTTCCGATCATCGGCTCGTGGCCGCTCGCACGGCGAAGGCGGCCGCCTCCTGGCGACTTCGAAGATGCAACTTGGCCAACAGGTTGCTGACGTGGTTCCCGGCGGTCTTCGTGCTGATGTACAGGCGAGCCGCGATCTCCGCATTGGTCAGTCCATCCGCCAGCAGCAAGAGCACCTCGCGCTCCCTCGCGGTCAGGAGGCCGAGGTCCTTCGCACCCGTCCTCCTGGGTCCGCCGAGCTCGCGGACGAGCGCCGCCGCCTCGTCGGCCTCGCGGCCCGCCCCGAGGCGCTCGAACGACTCAAGGGCGAGCTGCGCCTCACGGACGGCGACCTCGGGATCCTCGTCGCGCAGTGAGCTGGCCAGCGCCACCCGCGCGCGCGCGGCTTCGAGCGGCATCTGCAGTCGCCCGAACGCCTCCAGCGCCCGTTCGAGATGTCTGCAGGCCTCGGCTTCGCCCGCGGACAGAGCGATACGCCCTTCGGCGAGCGCGGTGACCGCCGTGAGACGGGGATGCCCCGAGCTTTCGGCGAGCGCGCCGATCCGCGCCGCGGTGGATCGCGCCTCGTCCATGTTCCCCTGCGCGAGCTGGACCTCGACGAGTGTCGAGAGCAGGGGCACGGCCACCACGGTGTCGCCCACCTGGTTCAGCCGGCGCAGCAGGAGCGAGGCCGCCACCGCGTGCTCGCCCTTCAAGCGATGGATCGCGACGCTCGCGCCGAGCGCTTCGGGGAGATCCTCGTAGCCGGTCAGCAGACGCTCTGCCTCCTCGGTGCGTCCCTGCAGGATCCGGAGCTCCGCGAGCTTCGCGGCTGGATGGATGCAGCGGGACCGGTGGCCGGTTCCCTCCAGGGCCGCGAGCGCCCCGGCCACACATCGTTCCGCCATCTCGAAGTCGCCCTTCGCCTGGAAGAACTCCGCCCCGCAGCTGCCGCAGAAGGAGATGAGCGGCCCGTGGAGATGGCGGGCCATGAAAGACTCGATCACCTCGTTCCACTTGAAGAGCCGCTCCAGCTCGCCCGATTCCTCGCACGCGAGGGTCACGACGCAACAGACGTCGCCGAAGACGACGGGCTCGGTGACCTCTCCGCCGGTGACGGTGACCATCGCCTCGTCGAGCGCGGCAACACCCGCATCGAACTCCCCCGCGAGGAGCATCGCCCGACCCAGGAGCGCCAGCGCAGAGGCCTCCAGGTCCGCGTCGTCGCTCGCCCGGCCGATCTCGAGCGCGCCCTCTGCATGGGTCCGCATCGCGTCTGGGTCCATGGACAGTCCGCCGCGGGTGAGCGAGAGCCAGCCGTGCGCGGGTCCCGGCTCGGCGTCCCTGAGCAAGCCCTCAGCGCGAGCGATCCACCCGTTGCTCGCGGGTTGATTGCCGACCGCTTCCAGGTATTCACGCGCGAGCCACAGAGCGATCCTGGCAGCGGCGGCAGGGTCGCCGGTCTTCCGGAGGACGGCGTAGGCCCGCTCCCGGTGCTCGATCGCCCCGTCCACGTCGCCGAGCCACCAGAGCGTGCGCCCGAGGCCGTCGAGCGCCCGGGAGCTCGGTTCCTCCTCGACCGCGGCGGCGAACGCCTCGCGGGCTCCTTCCCAGTCGCCGGCGGTCAGTGCTTCCTCGCCTCGCGTCACCAGCTGGACGGCCGCCGTTCGAGCCATGTCCGAATCATCGCTGGAGCGATCGCGCCGCGCCAGCCATGCGTCGGCCGGCCACCGAACCACCGGCGAGGACTAGGCTCCAGGTCCATGCTTGCCGCCAGCCCATCTTTCATCGGACGAGGGCCTGAGTTAGCAGAGCTCGAAGCTGAGATCGACGAGGTGTGGCAGGGGTCAGGCCGACTCCTCGTGATCTCGGGGGAGCCCGGCATCGGGAAGAGCCGTCTCGTCGAGGAGCTGATGGTCTCCGCCCGGAGGCGGGGAGCACTCATCGCCTGGGGACGATGCTGGGAGGCTGGAGGGGCCCCTGCCTACTGGCCATGGGTGCAGGTGCTCCAGGCCTGCCTGCAGGAGCCATCCGTCGCGGCCGCCCTCGAGGATCCGTTCCTGTCGTCCACCCTCGGGCAGATCGTTCCGGACCTCCGAGCGGAAGGGACCGGTGAGGGGCCAACATCGGAGGGCGACGCGGCGAGGTTCCAGCTCTTCGAGGCCGTGGTTCGCACGCTCACGGCAGCCGCCGCGGAAACAGCGCTGATCCTGGTCTTGGAGGACATGCACGCCGCCGACACGGCGTCGTTGCTGCTCCTCAGGTTCGTCGCGAGATCCCTGGAAGGCAGCCGTATCGCGGTCGTCGCGACGCACCGTGACCTCGAGCTGCACGACGATCACCCCCTCGCACAACTCGTGGAGGAGCTCAGCCGGGAGCGGAACGCGCGGCACCTACACCTCGGTGGTCTCGGGTCTGCGGAGGTGGCCACCATGATCGACGGGATGATCGGTCGTTCGGTGAATCCCGGCACGGCCAAGGCGATCCACCGGGAGACCGCCGGCAATCCACTCTTCGTCGGCGAGCTCGTTCGGCTGCTCGAACCGGAGGGCCGGCTCGGCGACGTGGCGGGCGCCGCCGGACGCCATGGCATCGTGCCGAGCGGCGTCAAGGAGGCGGTAGAACGAAGGCTCGAAGGCTTGCCGCCGACCTCCCGCGAGGTGTTGGGCGTCTGCTCGGTGCTCGGGAAGGACTTCGATGTCCGGATCGCAGCCGAGGTCTCCGAGAGCCCGATCGCCGACCTCCTCGACGAGCTGGAGCCGGCACGGAGCCTGGGGGTCGTCGCCGCGGTCCCCGGTGATCCGAACCGCTGGCGATACCCCCATTCCCTCGTGCAGGAGGTGCTCTACGACGAGCTGCCGGCCGGGCGCCGGTCGACCCTTCACGCCCGGGCCGGTGAGATCCTCGAGCGGTTCCACGCGTCCGATCTCGATCGCCACCTGACCGAGCTCGCGTTCCACGCGTTCCAGGCGATGCCGGGCGGCGATCCCGCCCGCGCGGTCGCGCACGGGACCCGGGCCGGGGAGCACGCGGTCCGGTCGCTCGCCTACGAAGAAGGCGCCCGGCTCTTCGAGATGGCGCTCACGGCGCTCGAACACGTCCCGGGCGACGATCATCGCTCGCGCTGCGACCTGTTCATCAGATTGGGGGATGCGCGCGCGCGCGGCGGCGAGGTGGACGCCGCCAAGGAAGCGTTCCTGCGGGCGGCCGATATCGCCGCCGGGGCTCGAGATCCCGAGCGGC
>JBKKAE010000046.1:0-3695 GCA_046714835.1 Actinomycetota bacterium
GCTCTCGAGCGAGCCGTCGATGCCCGCCCGGTCGACCCCGGCGACATCGACACCGCGCTCGAGGAGGCCTACCGGGGTGCGATCCAGGTGGAGCCCGGCCTCGTCGAACGGATCCGCCGAGCGATCAGCGAGTTCATCCAGGGCTTCCTCTCGCGCGTGTTCGCCTTCCGGGGGGCCGGCTCTGTGGTCGCGTGGGCGACGATCGTCGGGCTCGGGCTGCTTGCGCTCTGGTTGTTGCGTCGCCTTCGGCTCGTACCCGAGACGTCCATGGAGGCCGCGGGTTCTCCCACCAGGGCCCAGCGAGTCGACTGGATCGCACGCGCGGAAGAGTCGATCCGAGCCAGCGACCTGCACGGGGCGATCCACGCCTTCTATCGGGGCTTGCTCACCTCGCTGTCGGGACGAGGACTCTTGATGGACGTGCCGGGACTCACGGCCGGGGAATGCCGATCGACCGTGCGGGTCGTTCGTCCCGATCTGTTCGAGGCGGTTGCGGACGCCACGGGGACCTTCGAGCGGGTGGCCTACGGGGGCGCCTCGCCCGGACCCGACGAAGTCGACACGATGCGAAGAGCGGTCACGCTCGCGAGGTCCGCGTGAGCCGGCGGGTGATCACCGTCTGGCTGTCGATCGTGGTGCTCCTCGGTGTGCTGGTCCTGCTGATGCCTCGCGCGGAATCCGGCGAGTCGACGCTCGCTCTCCGGAGGTTCCTCGCGGGCTCGGGCATCGACGTGTCCGAAGGAGGACCGCCGCCCTCGCCCGACGGCACCTACGTCTTGCTGCACGATCTCCGAAGGCCGGACGAGGCTCGATCGCTCTTGGACTGGGCGGAGGGAGGGGGCCGGCTCGTCGTCGCCGACCCGGCCTCCACGGTCGTCGGTCTCGCCGGCGCCGAGGCCGGCGAGCCGCTCGGTCTGGTCGGTGCACAGACCCTGGAGCCGGCGTGCGTCGCGGAAGAAGTGGTCGGCGTCCGGCGGGTCGTCGCCAGGGCGTCGGAGCGGACGCTCCGCGGCGATCCGTTCGCGTCGTGCTTCGGGGGTCTTGTGCTCGTACGCGCGCACGGGAGTGGCAGCGTCGTGTTGCTCGGTGGTTTCACCGCGTTCACCAACGAATATCTGCGGTCGGCCGACAACGCCCTGTTCGCCCTCCGGACGCTCGGCCGCGGATCGGCCGTGTCGTTCGGCACGCCGACCGCTCCCCGAGGAGGCGTGGGGCCGGTGAGCGTGTGGGCCGCCTTGCCGGGTCGAGCGAGGGCGATGATCGTCGCGATCGTGCTGGCGGCGATCGCGTTCGCGGCGGTGCGCGGCCGGAGACTGGGCAAACCGGTGATCGAGGAGCCGATCACGCCGATCCCGGCGAGCGAGCTGGTTCGGGCGACATCGCGCCTCTACCGCCGCGGCCGGAGCCTCGGCTACGCGGCCCACGTGATGCGGGTATCGACGCGGGCTCGGATGGGCCGGCGCTTCGGCGTCGGCGCGGGACACGACGCGCTTCCTGCCGTCGCCGCGAACGCGACCGGGATGCCACCGGATCGTGTCGAGGAAGCGCTCGCCGGTCCCGAGCCGAGGAACGACGAGGAGCTCATCCGTCTGGGTAGCCTCCTGGCGGAGATCGAGACCCGAGCAAGGGGAGGTCGAGCGTGACGGAGCCGAGAGAAGCGCTCGAGGCGGTCCGCGAGCAGGTCGGCAAAGCCGTGATCGGCCAGGATCCAGTCGTGTCGGGACTCCTGGCGGCGCTGCTCGTGCGCGGTCACGTCATCCTCGAAGGGGTCCCCGGCGTCGCGAAGACGCTCACCGTGAAGGCGCTCGCCCGTTCCCTCGACCTGGACTTCTCGAGGGTCCAGCTCGCGCCCGACCTGATGCCCTCCGATGTGACCGGGAACGTGATCTACGAGGCAAGCAACGGTGAGTTCCGGTTCCGGCCCGGTCCGGTGTTCACGAACCTCTTGCTCGCGGACGAGATCAATCGCACCCCGCCGAAGACGCAATCCGCGCTCCTGGAAGCGATGGAGGAGCGCCAGGTCACCACCGAGGGGGAGAGCCGCAAGCTCCCCGACCCTTTCCTCGTCGCCGCCACGCAGAACCCGATCGAGTTCGAAGGAACGTATCCGCTCCCCGAGGCGCAGCTGGATCGGTTCCTGTTCAAGCTCTCCGTCGGCTACCCCGGTCGGGATGCGGAACGGGCCGTCTTGGAGATGCATCACCAGGGCAAGGACCCGCACGACCTCGAGTCCCTCGGCGTCCGCGCGGTCGCCGGAGCAGAGGACCTCCGGGCGGGAGCGGATGCGGTGAAGGAGGTCCGGGTCGACGACGAGATCGTGAGCTATGTCCTCGATCTCGCGGAGGAGACGCGCCGGACTCCGGCGCTCTCCCTCGGCGTGAGCCCGCGCGGGGCGGCCATGCTGCTCACCGCCTCCAAGGCGTGGGCGTACCTCGCGCGCCGGGATTTCGTCACCCCCGACGACGTGAAGACTCTGGTCAGGCCCGCGTGGAGACACCGGGTCGTGCTGCGACCCGAGATCGAGCTGGAGGGAGCCACGGCGGATTCGGTCCTCGACGGCGTCGGGGAACGGGTCGCCGTGCCGCGCTAGCCCATGCATCTGCGCCGGCGACTCGTCGGAGCGGTCCTCGCCGCCGGTGCGGTCGCCGTGGTGGCGCCGGGCGACCCGGCTCCCGCGCTGGCGGTGGCGACGGCAGTCCTGCTCCTCGCCGTGGTGTCGGACGTCATCCGCGCTCCTCATCCCACGGCGCTGCGTCCCAGCCGCACGGTCGCGACCGTGTTGCGGATGGATCGCCCGGCTCCGGTCGTCCTGGAACTCCACAACCCGATCCGCAGGACGCTCGCGGTCGACGTTCATGACGCCACGTTGCCCTCGATGCGCCGAGACCCCGGTCGTCATCACGTCTCGATCGCGCCGGGCGCGTGGGCCGAGCTGTATGCGGAGATCCGTCCGGCCCGACGGGGTCGCGCCCGCATCGGCCCACTGACGATCCGAACCGGCGGTCCACTCGGGCTCGCGGGACGGCAGTCCACGATCGCGCTGATCGACGACGTGAAGGTCTACCCGGCGCTGCGGGGGCGAGCGGAGGTCGAGCTCCGTTTCCGGCACGCGCAGCTGCTGCAGTCCGGGGCGCGTGCGTCCGCGTATCGAGGCGGGAGCGATGAGTTCGACTCGCTCCGCGAGTACCGGCCGGACGACGAGTTCCGGCGCATCAATTGGAAAGCCACCGCTCGGTCGCCACGACCGATCGCCAACGAGTACCGGGAGGAGCACAACCAGCAGGTCGTGATGCTCCTCGACGCGAGCAGAGCCACGGCTGGTCAGGTCGACGGCGTGTCGCGTCTCGAGCACTCGCTGGACGCGGCGATCGCCGTCGCGGACCTCGCGGCCCGCGTCGGCGATCACGTGGGCGCGCTCGCGTTCGGCCGAGATGTTCAGGCCTTCGTCGCTCCTCGTGGCGGCCCGTCTCAGCCCCCCCGCATCTTGAACCTCCTGTTCGACCTCGAACCGGGACTCCACGCGGCGAACTATCCGCGCGCGTTCGCCACGCTGCTGGCGCGGCACCGGCGGCGAGCGTGGCTCGTCTTGTTCACGGATCTCTCGGAGGTGTCCGTCCTCGAACCGTTGCTTCGTGCGATACCGGTGCTCGTCTCGAGACATCTCGTGGTGGTGGCGAGCGTCCGCGACCCTGAGG
>JBKKAE010000047.1:0-3758 GCA_046714835.1 Actinomycetota bacterium
CCACCAGCCCGCTCACCGCGAGCACGAGGATCGCCCAGCCTCCGATCTCCTCGGGAAGGTCGAGAATCGTGGCGCCCAACAGGACGACCCACATGGTCGCCAGCGAGATCAGGAGCCCCGCGACGACGCTCGTCGACTCCACCCCCCGTTTCGATGCGACGTGGCTGCCTGCGAAGCAGAAGGCGGAGATCCCCGCGAGAACGGTCGGCGACATGCATGCGAATCGTATGCAATCTAAGGGGGTCGTTTCAATGTGCGCAGCTCAGGACCGGTATCAGGTCAGCGCCGCCTCGACGATCCGGCTGATCCCCACCCACTGCGAAGCCGCGACGGTACGCGGTGCCGAGGCGCCGAGGCCGCGCGCCCAAACGAGATCAAGCCCAAGCTCCTCGGCGGCCGCGTGGTCGACACCAGCGGGCGGTGCGGACATGTCCACAACGAGCGTCCCGGGTTGGAGCGTGGAGAGGAGGTCTCGATCGACCACCCGTTCGGGGACGGTGCTGAACACTATCTCCAGCGCCGGGAAGATCTGGGGGGCGTCGACGAATCCGTGCGCGATCGCCCCGTAGCCGTATGCCTCCGCCCGTGCCTCGGCCTTCCGTGCGAACACATGCACCAGCGCACCTAGACCGAGCAGCGCCCGGGTGAGTGCCCGTGCCGTGCGACCGAACCCGAGCACGCCGATCGACGACGCGTGGATCGTCACGGGGCTCCGCTCGATCGCGACGCCGATCGCCCCCTCCGCTATCGCCGGGGCGCGCAGGAGCATGAGCTCCGTGTCGTGCTCGTACTCGTGGACGACGACCCCGACCGCGCGCGCGCTCGATAGGAGATCGTCCTTCGCCTTGCCGATCACGATGTGCGCGTCGGCATCCATCGCGCTCAAGGCGCTGGCGTCGAGATAGATCGGCTCGGGCGCGGAGGGCGCGAACAATCGCCCGTCGGGCCCCGGGAAGGGGATGGGCCCGATCGCGACGCGGGCGCCGCGCAGGGCATCGTGCAGGGTCATCGCGACTTCCCCGGCATGACGTCCGGCGTCCGCATCCGGCGTCCCGAACAGTCGCACGACCGCCCCCGCCTCGACGGCGAGTGCCGCGATCTCTGTCTCGCGCGCGTCACCCCCGAGGACCGCGACCTTCAGCCCGTTCCACACGCTCATCCTTCGGCCCGCAACATCCGCTCTACCCCGGCTACATCGAGTCCCTCGAGACCTAGGAACGATGCCGTGAGCCCGTCTTGGCGGTACGTCCGACCGGTCATCACTTCGGCGAGCACCGTCAGAGCGGCGGCGACGGGTGTCTCGACGGCCCCAGCTGCGGCCAGGGCCATCATCGGCACCAACCCGAAGGGCACGTCCTCGTGCAGGTAGCGATGATCCACGCTCGCGGGAGCGCGGATCGATCTGTTCGCGCGACCGCGGCGGACCGCCTCGCCGAGCGCTCCGCGCGCTGCAGCCGCGGGATCGGCCGACCCGAACGTGGCCATGGTCTCTGCGAGCGGGGGCAGCTCGAGCCCGAATGCGGTTCCCACCGCTCGACGTTCGAGGTCCAACGCGCACATCACGCGCTCGACCGAGGGCGTGACGCCGTCGGCGTAGAAGCGATACCCGCCGGAGGTGGCCTCGAGCCATGCGGACCCCAGCACCATCCCGGGCGGGTGCAGGACGATGTTCACGTCGTGGAGCCACGCCTCGATCGGAGAGGCGACCAAGCGGAGACCTGGGAACAGCTCCTCCGCGAGCCCGACCAGGTCGGGGCGATCCGGCGGTGAAACTGCGGCTGGGACGCCCTGGGTCCGCAGGAAGACGTCGACCGCTCCCGGCTCCGAAGATCGGCAGATGTAGCTGAGCGTGCCGAGCTCCACGGTTGGGGGTCCGATCCGGTCCACGCTCGAGAAGACCCGCTTCAGGTGCAGGGATCCGCACATGTGGCCCGGATTGAGGACTACCGGAACGTCGGGAGCCAGCGCATCCGCGAGCACGCGCCCGACGCTGGCGTGTGCCACTGCGGGGAGTACGACGATGACGGCCTCGACGCCGTCGACGGCGGCCGAAAGATCGGTCGTCGCGAGGTCGATCGTCGCCAGCCCGTCTCCGATCGCGCCGTTGGTGCGGATGCCGCCGGCTTCCACGACCGCTCGGATCGGACCCGCACTCCGGTTCTGGAGACGGACCCGGAAGCCCCTCCGGGACAGGTCCGCCGCCGCGGCGAGCCCACCGTGGCCGGCCCCGAGCACCGCGACATCGGTCACCGAGCGTATGCCTCGATCTTCTCCTGATCCACCTCGACCCCGAGGCCGGGGCCGTCGGGGACCAGCAGGCACCCATCCTCGAATCGGAGCGGTTCGGTGATCAGGTCGTCCGTGTAGTAGTTGCCTGCGACGCCGTGCTCGAATGGGGCCGGGGTGGAAACCGAGCACACGCTCGGCAGGGTCGAGATCGGGGTGGCCGCGCCCAGATGCAGGTTGGCGGCGTTGCCCACCCCCATCTCGATCGAGCCCCCGATGTCGGAGATGAAGCCCAGGGTTGCCGCGACCGTCGCTTGCTCTCGGGCGCGATGGAGCCCTCCGGGCTTCGTGACGTAGAGCGAGAACGTGGTCGCCGCCCCCAGCGCTGCCAGCTCGATGATGTCCTGGGTCGTCCACGCCGATTCGTCGGCCATCACCGGGACATCGATCCTTTTGGCGACCTCTGCGAGGGCACGGGCTCCGGCCATCGGTTGCTCACACAGGAAGATGCCGGCTTCGTCCACTTGGCGGCGCGTCACCTGGACCGCTTCGCTGACGGTGTGATAGCCCTCGTTGGCGTCGACGCGCAGGCCGACGCTGTCGCCCACGCGCTCGCGGATCTTGCGCACCAGGCGCACGTCGCGTTCGGCATCTACGCCGGTCTTCACCTTGATCGTGGTGATCCCGTCCGCGACGGCGGCTTCGGCCTCTTCGAGCGCGGGCTCGTCCTCCATGATGCCGAGCGAATGGCAGATCGCGATCCGATCGCGAACGCGCCCTCCGAGAAGGGTCGAGACCGGGACACCGAGGGCGCGTCCGGCGAGATCGAAGCAGGCGATATCGAGCGCGGCCTTCGCGTAAGGATTCCCTTTCAACACGTCGTCCATGGCTTCGTGGATGACGACAGGTTCGAGCGGGGATAGCCCTTCGACGGCCGGCCACAGGTGATCCTGGATCAGCAGCCGAGCGGTCTCGGGAGTCTCGCCGTAATAACGCATGTGCGCGCCGCCCCACGTGGGGATCGCCGGTGACTCGCCCCAACCGACGCGGCCGTCGTCGTCGGTGAGCTTCACGAAGAGGTGGCTTCCGATCGGCGTCGACATCTTGCTGGCCCAGTTGTGGGCACGTCGCTTCGGCAGGTCGATGATGTACGTCTCGATCGTCGTGAGCTTCATGTCCTACTCGTGGAACTCGATCTTGTTGCCGTCCGGGTCGAGGAAGTAGAGCGATAGGCCGTACGGTCCCGGCCCGGGTCCCTTCACGATCTTCCCTCCCGCCGCCTCCACCATGTCCTTGAAGTCCTCGACACCTTTCGCGCGGAAGGCGATGTGCTCGACCGGACCCGGCGGCTCTGGCCCACCCTCCGTCAGCCCGAGCCCCTGATCCGTCACGATCAGCGGACGTCCATCGCCGAGCGTCTCGCGTTTGCGGACCGTGAAGCCCAGACCGTCCACGTAGAACGCCTCGGCTCTCGCAAGGTCCGAAACCTGCAGCAACAGATGGTGCAGGCTGTAGACGCTCGTCACGCCGAT
>JBKKAE010000048.1:0-5824 GCA_046714835.1 Actinomycetota bacterium
GAGAAGGGATCGGAGCGATGCGGAGGAAAAGACGAGGCGCGGGTGCGGCCTTAGCGGCACCCGCGCCTCTTCCGTAGCTCGAGCGAGGGATCAGGCCTTGCCCGTCGAACCCTTCGTGTCCTTGGCGATCGTCGTGCCCGTCGTCGTGTCGGTCACGGCGCCGTTCCCGTTCCCGTTCTGCTGGGTCACGGAGCGGGCCCAGCCCCTGATCTGCTCGTAGCGGGCACGTCCGGCCTTCGCGCCGAGGACGTAGGCGCCGCCCGCGAGCACCAGCCACTTCATGCGGCCGGGTCGCCGGTTCTTGGAAAGGGCCTTCAGGGTGTCCTGAGAGCGCCCTTGCGCGTCATCGAGATCCTCACGGAGCTCCTCGACGGCCTCTCGGAGCTGGTCGTTCTCCTTCGCGAGCTTCTCCACGCGATGGTCGAGCCACCGTTCCTTGACCATCGACTTTGCCTCTTTCACCGTTGTCGGCTGCTTCACTGCAGATCCCTCCTCGGGGTCGAGCGTCATCCGCTCCTTACCCAAGACCGCCGGAAGCTACCCTCGGCGAGAGGCGCTCCAAGCGCGACGCCTAGAGCCGCTTCGCCACGATGAGTGCCGCGTCGTCCCGCAGCTCGCCGCGCGGATCGAGGAGGGTCCGCTCGACCGTCTTGACGATGCCGGCGGCGTCGTCCGAGGCAGCCGCGACGAGGGCCGAGCGGAGCATCGACTCACCCTCGTCGGGACGCTCGACCGAGAGTTCCGTGACCCCGTCCGTGAACAGCGCGATGGAGTCGCCTCGATGGATGTCCGCGCGCGCCTCGTGGAGCGAGACGTCCTCGAACAGTCCGAGGAGAGAGCCGGGAGTGCCCACAGTATCGAGGGAACCATCGGCCCGGACCAGCAGCGGCAGGGGATGTCCCCCGAGACACGTGGTCACCGTTCCTCCTGCGTCGGAGATCTCCAGCCGGGCCACGCAGACCGTGCAGAAGCGATCGCCCATCAGCTCGCTGTCCAAGAGGAAGCTGTTCAGGAGCTTCAGCACCTCCGGGAGGGGACGCGCGTCGTCTTCCCGTGCGAGACTCCGAAGGGCGATCCGGGTCATCCCCATGATCGCGGCCGCTTCGGGGCCCTTGCCACAGACGTCGCCGATCGCGAGGTACGACACGTCCCCGTCGCCGAACACGTCGTAGAAGTCGCCACCGACCTCGTCACCGATCCGTGAGGGCCGATACATCGTCGCGATCTCGAATCCGGGGACATGCGGCAGCGACATCGGGAGGAGCGCCCGCTCCAGGGCGGTCGCCATCCGGTCGCGCTGATCGAACGAACGAGTTCGGTCGATCGTGATGGCCAGCGAGTCCGCGATGCTCTGCAGGAAGTCGGCGTCGTCTTCCTCGAACGCTCCCGGCTCGCGAGAGGACGCGTGAAGGACGCCGACCACTCGCCCGCCAACTCGAACGGGAACGCCGACGTAGGACCGCCGCTTCCTCAGTGCACGGCTGATGACGTCGTCGGGAGTCAACTGGTCGATCACGAGTGGTCGCCCGGTCGCCGCGATACGCCCCGATGCGCCGGCGCCGAGCGGGATCGCGGTGTCGTCGCCCTCTTCTTCGACACCCACCTTCCCTTTGACCATGAGCTCCTTCCCGTTGCCGGAAAGCAAGAGGAACGAGGCACCGTGGGCCAACACCGCGTCACGCACGACCGGCAGCACCTTCTCGACGAGCTCGTCGAGACCGGTGGAAGCGTTCGCTGCATCGCTCACGGCCTGGAGCTTCCGCAGGCGATCCTCGGCATGCTCGGCGGTCGCTCTCGCGCGACGCTCGTCCTCGCCCGAACGGATGCGACGGAGCGCGATCGCCGCCTGATGCGCGATCGACACGAGGAGGCCCCGCTCTTCCGGAGGCACCATGTGATCGCGATGGAATCCGAGACTAAGCGCGCCGAGCACCTCCGATCCCAGGGGCACGGGCACTCCCGCGAACGCGCCGAAGCGCTGATCCTTCTCTATCTTCTTCACGATCGGGAAGCGGGCGAGCAGCTCTCGGCGCGTCTCGATGAAGAGCGATCGTCCCGTGCGGACGATCTCCGGCGCCGGGGCGGGCGTGTCGATCGGATGACGACGCCATCCTGCGAGGGCGCCGTCGTCCCACGTCGAGGCGGCGAGCACCTGCAGGGTGTGGGGGTCGTCATCGGCGCGAACCGTGAGCCCACCGGCATCGGCTCCCAGCGCGGACATCGCGGCGCCGACCGTTGCCTGCGCGACCTTCTCGGGGGTCGTCGCTCCCGCCAGGGCCTCCGTGATCGCCTGCAGCCGATGCAGCCGGTTCCCCGCGAGACGCTCGCGGGCAACCGCCTCGGAGCGGCCCGCATCCGACTGACGGAGCCTCCCTGAGATCACCCCCGCCC
The DNA here is from genome assembly GCA_046714835.1 of Actinomycetota bacterium. GTDB lineage: Bacteria > Actinomycetota > UBA4738 > UBA4738 > HRBIN12 > JAJNBA01. The sequence continues at coordinate 2,392 of JBKKAE010000048.1, forward strand.
CGACGGAGGCGATCAGCCACAGGAAGATCGAGAACTGGGTGCCGCGCGCGAAGTCGGTCACGAGTGGAACGAAGACCAGGCCGCCGACGAGGCTGACCAGCGCTCCCGCGATCGGCCCGCACATGATCGCCGCAGTCACCGAGATGAGAACTCCCAGGCCCCCGGGGACACCTTCGTAGTCGCCGGGTGCCTTATCGGCGAAGAGGAGCAGCACCGCGACCTGGGCGAGGATGAAGCCCGGGATCCAGCGTTGGTTCCAGATCCACGGCGCCATTGGTCCCGGGGTACGCGGCCGGCGGACCGGCGTCCGCTCCGGCGCGAGGCGCGTGTCGTCCATCACCCCTCACCATCCACATCGATCTCGAACCAGACCTCGTTCCGATCCTTCGAGATGACCCCCCATCGATCCGCGATCCGGTCCACGAGATACAGACCCCAACCGGAGCTCTCGGAAGCGGTCGGGAGCCGGGCCGTTGCCACGAACCCCGCACCGGGGTCGGAGACGACGACCCGGACCCGTTCGGGATCCAGCTTGAGGCGAAGCTCCACCTCCGGCGACCCCTCCTTCGGAGCGTGCCGGACCGCGTTCGTGATGAGCTCACTCACCAGCAGGGTGGCATCCTCCAGGACCTTGACCGAGACCGCGCGGCCGAGCTCATCGTTGACGACCGCCCGCGCCTGGGAGGCCGCCTCGGGGACCAGTCCGAAGGTCACTCGATGTTCCATATCGGACATGGTCGCCCGCGAGCACCGTCTCGGCAACCCTTTCCCGCCGATCGTGGGAACGAGCGACCGTCTCCGACCGTGATCCCGCTCCACTTCTTCACCGCTCATGTTCGCTCCGGGAACGACCGATAGCAGGACGGTCCGATCCGTACTGGGAGGTACGTGATGCAGGTCGAACAGAGGCGCGGGTGTGCGTCCTGCGGCTCCGGGAACGCCCCGGACGCCAGCTTCTGCTGGCGATGCCTCGTCCCGTTCCCTCAGATCCCTCCGCCGCCCGGCACCGTTTCCGGCCTCTCGAGACCGAGCGTGCCGCCCGCACCCCCCGCATGGTCGCCGCCGATCCAGGAGCAGGCGAAGCCGAGGTCCTCCCGCGTGACCGGCGTCATCGTCTCGATCCTCGCCGCCGCTGCGGGCTATCTGGGCGTCGGATACCTGATGGGTCCGAGCCTGTCCCTGCCGGACTCGTTGGCGAGTGCAGAGCGTCTGACCGATCCCGAATCCCAGCGGTTCGAGCGGTACACCGCCGACGAGGGTGATCGGTACGGCATCGACGCCGAAGGCGGGGTCTATGGAGCCCCGCTCGCGCCCGAGTTCTTCGTCATCCTGGTCGACGCCGCAGCGATGGAGACCACGGATCAACTGTTCGATGCCCTCGTCGCCGGGTTCTCACAGGCGAGCGCCGTGGTGCGCGAGGACCAGGCGAAGAGCGGCACGCGTCGCGGCAGCGACTACCGGTGCGTGAGCGCGGTGGGCGGCGCGGAGACGGCCGTCGCCTGCATGTGGCGGGACGACGACAACGTCGGGATCGTCTTCGAGATGTCCGGAGATCTGCGAGGGACGCGGCAGCTTCTCTGGACGGTGCACGACACGGTCGTCAGCTGAACGGCTACACCGTGTGTGCTCGTCGAAAGGCCGCTTCTACCGCCGGTGGTTCCGGAGTGGCGTGACCCGCTCCATCGGGCGATGCGCCCAACAGCACGAGCCGTCGTTGTACACGGACAGGACCGTGTGGCAGCTGGGCTCGTCACAGGTTCGTCCTTCATCGAAGCGGGTGACGGGCGGTCCGTCCTGGACGGTCTCCGTTCGCACACCGGCAGGTTCCAATTCGACGGATAGTTGCATCGGATCCTCCTCGTGGGTTCCTGTCCCGATCTGGTCCCGATCTGGCTGGCCGGCAGATACCCGAGAGCCGCCCCGGCCAAACGCATCTGGGGGAGGTGTGTCGCGGGCGCGACGCGGGTACGACGAGACCGGGAACGACGGGGAGGGATGGATATGCCGCAGCAGGCGTGGAGCGAGAAGCGGGAACGCCAGTACGAGCACATCAAGGAAGGTCTGCTCGACCAGGGACGATCCGAGGACAAGGCGGAGGAGATCGCCGCCAGGACCGTGAACAAGGAACGGGCGCGTTCGGGTGAAGCACGGACCGCGAGCCGCACGTCGATCGAAGACATCTCGTCGGGGCGCCGAGGCGGTTTGCGATCGCACCACGGACCCGGCGGGCGAACCTACCGGCAGCTCTACGAGGAAGCGAAAGATCGAGGGATCGACGGTCGTTCCAAGATGTCGAAGGCGCAGCTCGAGAGAGCCATCGCACGAAGAGGTTGACGGATCGGTGCATGTACGCAGCGTGGCCGAGAGGACCGGTCACCCGAGATATGGAGGTGATCTTCGTTGATGGCGACGATGATTCGGAACGTACGACGCGAGCCTGAGCCCGAGCCGCAGCCCCCCCAGCCGCCGGAGCCCGCCCCGCCGGGACCACCCTCGCCCGTCCCGCCGCCGCAGCCGGATCCTCTGCCGCAACCGGTGCCGCCGCCGCAGCCGGACCCCTCGCCTGCACCTCCTACGGGGCGCCGCTGAGGGCCCGGGAACGGGGGTTTGCCGGGAACGGGGGTTTGCCGCCCAAGAGGTCTTGGGTACCGCATCTCTGTGCTCCTCGATATCGACATCCGCCTCAGGCCCGACGCACGTTCGCCGGCCGAAGCACGCAGGAGCCTCGAAGCCCTGAGGCCCTCACTGGATGATCAGTTGGTGGACGATGCGGTGCTCTTGGTGAGCGAGATCGTGTCCAACTGCGTTCGCCACGCGAGGCTGGACCCGAGCGACGCGATCCAGATGCGGATCCGGGGATCAAACTCGATGCTCCACGTCGACGTCGTCGATCCGGGCTCTGGGTTCGATCCGGACGCCCTCCCATCCGCCAGAACGGATGGCGGGTGGGGGCTTCGGCTTCTCGACCGGCTCTCGAGCAGGTGGGGCGTCGAGCGGAACGACGTGACGCGGGTCTGGTTCGAGCTCACGTCGCCGGTTTCCACGTCCACCGCATCGGGTACGTGAACCACAACCGAGAGCAGGAGGTGTGCGATGGGTGAGAACACGGACAAGGCCAAGGGCCACGTGAAGGAAACCGTCGGTGACCTGACCGACAACGAGCGTCTCGAACGCGAAGGGAAGCTCGATCAGGCGAGTGGTGACGTGAAGGGCGCGGCCGAGGACGCCAAGGACAAGGTCGGCGAAGGCGTCGACGCCGTCCGCGACAGGTTGCGGGACGACAGCTAGTCACGTTCGATCGCGATCAGGCGCGCTCCGGGTGATCACGGGGGGCGCGTCGATTTGCGTATCGGGACCTGCGGCGGGAGAGTGAGCCGTTCTCGAACAGGGGAGAGGGGCAGGAGATGGCGGATCATTGGGCCGACTACACGGG
>JBKKAE010000049.1:0-8871 GCA_046714835.1 Actinomycetota bacterium
CGATATCTGGTCTCCCTACTATCGGGTCGATGTCGAAGAACGCGCAGCCGATGGAAGAACGCCGATCTTCGTGAACGGGATCCCACACCAATCCATCTGGACCTTGGAGGATCTGGTCAGGGAACAGCCCTTCTACACCTACCCGTATCGTCACATCCCTGAGAACCCGCTCCACGAGGTGCTCATCATCGGAGCCGGCTCCGGCAACGATGTCGCCCTTGCTCTCGCCCGCGGCGCGGGGCACGTTGACGCGGTCGAGATAGACCCGGTCCTCCAGGAGTTGGGTCGACAGCGCCATCCGCACCGGCCATATCAGGACACGCGGGTCCGTGATCACGTGGAGGATGGCCGAGCGTTCCTCGAGCGAAGCGATCGGAGATATGACCTCATCCTCTTCGCTCTTCCGGACTCGCTCGTCCTCGTCGCAGGGCAGGGATCGCTCAGGCTCGAGAGCTTCTTGTTCACGAGAGAAGCATTCGAAGCTGTGCGGTCCCACCTCAAGCCCGAAGGTGCATTCTCCATGTACAACTATTACCGTCCAGACGTTTTCGCTCGGTACGCGGCGACCCTTACGGAGGTCTTCGGCTCGCGCCCCTGCTTGGATGTGGGGGAACCGGGAGCAGGTGCCAACCATCAAGCGGTACTCACCATCTCCGCCCAACCCGATGCCTTGCGATGCTCGACGTTCTGGGATCCTCCTCGGGTCGTCCCACGCCCCGCGACCGACAACTATCCATTCCCCTACGCTCAGGGCTGGGGCTTATCGACCTTCTACGTCGTTTCGCTGGCACTTCTGCTCCTTGGCTCTGCGCTCGCGATCCGACGCTTCGGACATGTGAAGGTGGCCGACGCGCGCCCATACCTGGATCTCTTCTTCATGGGCGCGGCGTTCCTCCTGCTGGAAACGAAGAGCATCGTGCAGTTCGCTCTCCTCTTCGGGACGACGTGGCTCGTCAACGCACTCGTCTTCGCCGGGATCCTCTTGTCCGTTCTTCTCGCCATCGAGGTCGCGGAGAGGGTGAAGCGGCTCCGTCCCGGACTCCTCTACTCCGCGCTGCTCGTTTCCCTCGGAGTGGCATGGGTAGTCCGACCCGAGCAGCTCCTTGGTCTGTCCCCAGTGACGAGATTCGTGGCGGCCACGACCATCACCTTCGCCCCGATCTTCTTCGGGAACCTCATCTTCGCGGAGCGGTTCAGGTCTGTGAGCTCCTCGACGACGGCTTTCGGGATCAACCTGCTAGGAGCCATCCTCGGCGGCGTCCTCGAGTACAGCAGCGTTGTGCTCGGATATCGAGGGTTGATCTTGGTCGTCGTCGCCGTGTACACCGCCGCGTATCTGCTACGCCCAGCCCAGGGCCCTTCTCAGACGCCCAACGTTCTTGAGTCTGTTGGCGAACGAGTCCCGACAGCACCAGAGCCGACCGGTGATCCCTGACGAGATCCCCCCAACCCGGAGTCCGCCTACCAGGCACCTCCGTGACCACATGGGGAAGCCCCTGGGACCATAGGCGGCATCGACCTCCTTCGGCCTGGCTCGTGGATCGGACTCGGATGCATGCCGATGAGCTTCGCGTACGTCGACTCGGCAAGCGGTGACGACCCCGAAGCCGTGATCGATCGGGCGCTCGATCTCGGCGTCACCATGTTCGACACGGCCGACGTGTACGGGCCCTTCACGAACGAGGAGCTGCTCGGCCGGGCGATCGAGGGCCGACGTGCGGAAGCGACGATCGCCACGAAGGTCGGGCTCGTGGTGGGACCGAACGGCGGCTACCCGCTCTCGCGCGACGCCCGGCCCGAGCGTATCGCCGAGGAGGTCCGGGGATCCTTGCGACGCCTCCGGACCGATGTGATCGATCTCTACTACCTGCATCGCGTCGACGACGACGTGCCGCTCGAGGACTCGTGGGGCGCCATGGCCTCGCTCGTCGAGGCGGGGCTCGTGCGAGCGCTCGGTCTCTCGGAGGTCGGCATCGCCGAACTCGAGCGAGCCCATGCCATCCATCCGGTCGCCGCCGTGCAGTCCGAGCTGAGCTTGTGGACGCGAGACCCCCTCGACGAGGTGCTGCCGTGGTGCGCCGACCACGGCGCCGTTTTCGTGCCCTTCTCTCCCCTCGGGCGAGGCTTCCTGACCGGCACCATCACGAGCGGGGGATTCGACACGAGAGATTTCCGTTCGTCCAACCCGAGGTTCACCGATGAGGCGATCGAGACCAACCAGGAGATCGTGACGGTCGTACGCCGAGTGGCCGAGCGTCACGACGCCACGCCGGCGCAAGTCGCGATCGCCTGGACGCTCGCCCAAGGCGACCATGTCCTTCCGATCCCCGGCACGAAACGGCTGCGCTACCTCGAGGAGAACGTCGCGGCAGCGGCCCTCGTGCTTTCGAAGGACGACCTCGCTGCTCTCGACGTCGTGCCGAGCCCGAGCGCTCCTCGATACTGAGCGCCCGATCGACACGCCCGCGACATGAGCGGCCGCGGCGGAGGCGTCTCCATTCCAGTTCCGAACGCCGCCTGATCGGTGTGCCGGTACCTCCGAAGACTCGGGTACCCTCGCCGCCATGACGAGCAGGCTTCGCGGCTTTTCCTGATCCAGAGGAAACGGCTAGGGGTTGCAGGCGACGAGTGTGTCACCGTCCGGCCCGGGTCCCTGGCAGGTGTCGCTGTCTGCCCCGCCATCGAGAGTGTCCACGCTCAGGTCATTGGAAGGGCCTCTCAGGGTGTCGTTGCCGGCGTTGCCGTGCAGGACGTCCGTGCCGACACCGCCCGTCAGGACGTCTGGGCCGACCCCACCGCTCAGGGTGTCGTCGCCGCGGACACCGCTCAGTGTGTCCCCCCCCGCGCTGCCGGTCATGGTGTCGTGGCCGCGGCCGCCGCTCAGGGTGTCGTTGCCGCGGCTGCCGGTCATGGTGTCGTGGCCGCGGCCACCGCTCAGGGTGTCGTTGCCGCGGGCGCCGGTCATGGTGTCGTTGCCGCCGCCGCCGTAGATCGTGTCTCGGAACGCCGTGCCCGTGATGGTGTCGTTTCCGGCCTTGCCATTAATCGTCTTACCGGGGGTCGCCCCGCCGCAGTCGATGGTGTCATTTCCGCTTGTGCCGGTCACGGTCGTGGCAGTTTGCGTCACGCCCGGGCCCACCACGCAGTTGACAGCGCCGTGGGCGGCGGGCACGCCCATGGCCATCACCACGATGCCGACGAGAGTCCCAGCGAGGATCCGGCTGCGGACCCGGTCGTGATGAAGGCGGTGATCAGCTGCCTGGATGGCCACGAGACCCATGATAGAGGAGAGTTGTTCTTGCGCGAACCCCCTCCCGTGCATGGGTTGCCAGCGTTCGCGTCAGGCTACCCTCGGGTCGTGGACCTCTTCGGGTTCCTCGCGGTCGCGACGCTCGTGGTCGTGACACCCGGCCACCGACATGACCCTCGTCGCGCGGAATACGTTTGCGGGCGGTCGCCTCTCGGGGCTCGCCACTTCTGCGGGGACGTGCTCGGGCTTGCTCGTACACGCCGCGGCGGCGGCCTTGGGTCTCTCCGCTGTGCTCCTCGCGTCATCGCAGGCGTTCACCGTCGTGAAGATCGCGGGCGCCGCGAACCTGATCTTCCTCGGGATCCGAACCATCATCAGTGCCGGGCGAGATGCGTCGCTCGTTTCGAGGAGAGAAGGCAGCCACGCCGCGGGCTGCCTATCGGCAAGGCGTGCTGACCAACGTCCTCGATCCGAAGGTGGCGATCTTCTTCCTTTCGCTCTTGCCGCAGTTCGTCGACCCGGGTTCAGGATTCACGTGGCGGCTCTTACTGCTCTCCGGACTCTTCATCGTGATGGGGTTGGTCTGGCTCACCGTGTACACGCTCGCGCTGCACGCGGTGAGCGGATCCGTCGATCGGCCGCCGGTCAGGCGGGTCATCGAGACGGTCACGGGCGGTGTGCTCTTATCGCTCGGGGCCCGGCTCGCGCTCCAGCGACGGTAGGTTTAGCGAGGTGCGCGACCTCGAGGGCGTTCTCGCCGGACTGAACGATTCCCAGCGTGAAGCCGCCCTCGCACTCCGCGGGCCGGTCGCCATCCTGGCGGGAGCGGGGACGGGCAAGACCACCACGATCACGCATCGCATCGCGTGTCAGGTCCGGAGCGGCGAGTTCGACGCCTCACAGATCCTCGCGGTGACCTTCACCGACAAGGCCGCCGGTGCGCTGAAGCGGCGACTCCAGGCGCTCGATGTCGAAGGCGTCGAGGCGCGAACGTTCCACTCGGCCGCGCTCTCACAACTCTCCCGCCTGTGGTCCTCGCACACCGGTGAGCCGCTTCCCGATGTGCTGGACCACAAGGCTCCGCTGATCGCCTCGCTCGCGAACGCCTTGCCGCCGCCGCACAAGTTCCTTCCCCGGCGCGAGCTCGCCGGTGAGATCGAATGGGCCAAGAACCGGATGATCCCGCCGGCTCGCTACCTCGCCGACCTCGGCGACCACGACCCGCCGATCCCGGCGGAGCTGATGCTCCGGATCTACGACGGGTACGAGCGCCGCAAGCGCTCGATGGGCCAGCTGGATTTCGAGGACATGCTCGGACTCGCCTTGGAGCTCTTCGACGAGCACCCCGATGCGGCCGACGCCGTCCGATCGCGCTTCTCCGCCTTCACGGTGGACGAGTTCCAGGATGTGAACCCACTGCAGGCGGGGTTGCTCGAGCGGTGGCTGGGCGGGCGCGACGACCTCTGCGTCGTTGGAGACGACTACCAGACGATCTACGCGTTCACCGGCGCGTCGCCCGAGCACCTGCTGGATTTCACGCGGCGTTTCCCGCGTGCAACGGTCGTCCGCCTGGAGGAGAACTACCGCTCCACTCCGGAGGTGCTCGAGCTCGCGAACCGGCTCGCACAACGCCTGGGCGGGATCCGGAAGACCCTTCGGTCGAACACCGCCTCGGGCCCTTCCCCTGTGGCGCGCGCCGTACCCGACGAGGTCGCGGAGGTCGCGGTAGTCGTCGAGGCCGTCCGCCGGCTTCACCTCGAGGAGACCGTGCCGCTGGAAGAGATCGCGGTGCTCTACCGGATCAACGCCCGGTCGGAGCCATTCGAGGAGGCCTTCGCAGCCGCTGGCATCCCGTACCAGGTGCGCGACGGAGCGTTCCTGCGTCGACCGGGACCACGAGCGGTCCTGCAACGGCTGAAGCGAACGAGCGCAGACACCGGCGTGCTCGGGGCCGTCGTGGGCATCACCGATCAGCTCGGCTACGACCCCGAGGCGTCACCGGACGCCGACGAGGAGGTCACTCGCCAGTCCGACCTCGCGCGCATGCGCTCCCTCGCGGCGGAGTTCGAGGGCGCCGATCCCGGCGGCGACCCCGCGGCGTTCCAGGCGGAGCTTGCCCACCGGTTCTCGACCGCGCACAGCGGCCGTGGTGTGAACCTGCTCACCTATCACCGCGCGAAGGGGCTGGAGTTCGACGCCGTGTTCCTCCCGCGACTGATCGACGGGGAGCTCCCGTTCCGTTCGGGGCGAGCCAAGGCAGACCCGCAAGAGGAGCGCCGGCTGCTCTACGTCGGGATCACGCGAGCGCGTCGATACCTCTTCCTCACGTGGCCGGTGGAGGGTCGCTCGCGACCGAGCCCGTTCCTCGAGGAGATGGAGCTCTTGCCCGCGGAACCGCCGGCTCGGTCGTCGGCTCCTCGCGTGGCCGTCGCCGCGACACGCGGGGGCCCGCTCTTCGAACGGCTGAAGGACTGGCGCCGCAAGCGTGCCCAAGCGGACGGCGTACCCGCCTACGTCGTGTTCCACGACCGCACGCTGGCCGAGATCGCGGAACGCCAGTGCAAGGACTGGGCGGACCTGGCCGCCGTCTCGGGCGTCGGGCCCGCGAAGCTCGAGCGGTACGCGGACGAGGTCCTGGCGATCGTGTCCGGGAGCTAGGCGATCATGCCGCGGATCCAGCTCGGTATGGCGGCGCGGTGCCTTCCACAGAAGACGCGGCGTGAGCGTCGGCCGAGGGCGTAGATTCCGCCGGTGAGCTTCGCCGTGGGAGCCGATGCGTACGACCGCTTCATGGGCAGGTACTCGAATCCACTCGCCCCTGCCTTCGCGGACTTCGCGGGGGTTGCCGCCGGTCAGCGAGCGCTCGACGTCGGCTGCGGCCTAGGCGCGCTCACGGCCGAGCTCGTCAGCCGGTTGGGATCGGCCGCCGTTTCGGGCGTCGATCCATCGGCATCTTTCGTGACCGCAGCTCGAGAGCGCCATCCGGGAGTCGACGCGCACCGTGCTGCGGCGGAAGAGCTCCCGTTCAGAGATGAGACGTTCGACGCCACGCTGGCACAACAACATGGGCCCGACGCCCGTGATCCCGCAGCGCCGCCTGGAGCCTCGCCAGTCGTGATACGGAGCGCTTCGACGTCGTACCGGACATCCGTCACGTCAGGGTGGGATCACAGCGCTAGTGCCAGCCGCGGGCACGGCCCGCCTCGGCCACCCGCTCGACAGCGATCTCGTACGCAGCCGCTCGGTGCGAGACCCCACCCTCGTCGGCGCGTTCCAGCACGAGATCGGTGGCCGACTCCATCAACTCCTTGAGCCGTCCGTTGACACGTTCCTCGCTCCACCGCTCCCGCTGCAGGTTCTGCACCCACTCGAGATAGCTGACCGTGACGCCGCCGGCGCTGCCGAGGATGTCCGGAACCACCCACACGCCGCGGTCATGCAGGAGCAGATCGCCGTCCGGCGTAGTGGGGTGGTTCGCCAGCTCGAGGACGAGGGTTGCACGCACGCGCTCCGCGTTGTCGCTCCTGATCGAACGCTCGAGCGCAGCGGGAGCGAGCACCTCGCACTCGACGCCTACCAGATCGTCGCCGTCGATCGAGTCGGCCTGCTTGAACCCGGTCACGCTTCCCGTCCGTTGCTTGTGCTCCAGGACGTCGCGTGGGCTGAGCCCTTCGGGATTCACGACGGCGCCTCGCGAATCGGAGACCGCCACGACGCGGTACCCCATCTGGTGGGCGAGCTGTGCGAACCACGCACCGGCGTTGCCGAACCCCTCGACGGCGACGCGGATGTGCTCGCGTGTCCACCGCCTCGAGTGTGCGATGCGATCGAGCGCGAAGAGCGCACCGCGGCCGGTCGCCGCATCCCGCCCGAGCGAACCGCCGAGACCGACCGGTTTCCCGGTGATCACCGCCGGTGAGTCGCCGCGCGCCCTGGAGTACTCGTCGTACATCCATGCCATCTCGCGAGGCCCCGTATTGACGTCGGGCGCGGGGATGTCGCGGTAGGGGCCGACCATCATCTCGATCGCCGAGAAGTAGGAACGGCAGAGCCGCTCGAGCTCGCTCACCGAGAGCGTCTTCGGGTCGACCTTCACGCCGCCCTTGGCGCCACCGAACGGAACGTCGAGCAGGGCCGTCTTCCACGTCATCAGCGCGGAGAAGCAGCGGAACTCGTCCCGGGACGCGTTCTGGTGGAAGCGGAGGCCCCCTTTGAAGGGACCCCTCGCGCCGTTGTGTTGGATCCGCCACCCGGGATACACGTCGAACGAGCCGTCATCCCGCGAGACGCGCACCGACACGGCAACCTCGCGCCGGTGGGTCGAGAGGACCTTCCGGGAACCGTCGTCCAGGCCGATCCGGTCGGCCGCTTGGTCCAGGTGACCCTGAACCGCCTCGAACAGACCGTCGGGCACAGCGTCGGGATCATCGGCCGGCGAGCGTGGCGTCGTCACGGGATCGGAGTCTGCCACGCAGAGGTGCCTGCGCGCGAACCGGTCTCGAGGCGAGGCGCCTCGATTGCCCGGCCGGTGGCAACCCCCCTACGATGCGCGTACCGGCAACAGCCGGAATCGGCTCAGAACCAAGAAAGGCCACACGTGCTCTCGTTCGGCGTCACGTTCATGCTCGATCCGCCGGTCTCGAGGACGGTCGAGTGGGCGAAGCTCGCGGAGGCACAGGGGTTCGATTCCGTCTGGGCGTGGGACTCCCACGTGCTCTGGCAGGAGTTCTACACAACGTTCGCGCTGGTCGCCGCGGGCACGGATCGGGTACGGCTCGGCCCGTGCGTCACCAACCCGGCCACGCGCGACATGACGGTCACGGCGAGCGCGATGGCCACCCTCCAGGAGGTCTCGGGCGGGCGGATGGACATCGGGATGGGCCGCGGCGACAGCGCGAGGCGCGTGATCGGCCAGAAGCCGGTCACCGTCGAGCAGATGGAGCATGCCTGCCGGTTCATCAAAGACCTCGCCGAGGGCCGAGAGGTCGACTACGAGGGCACGCCACTCCAGCTGAAATGGAGCGAGGGCCACCGTCTTCCGATCTGGGTAGCGGCCTATGGCCCGAAGGCGCTCCGCGCGTGCGGCCGCGTGGCGGACGGGCTGATCATGCAGCTCGCGGACCCGTTCATCCTCGAGTGGTCACTCGCCTACGTGCGCGAGGGAGCCGAGGAAGCCGGGCGCTCTTCGACGACATCCAGATCCAGGTCGCGGCGCCCGCCTACCTCTCCGACGACATCGCGAAGGCGCGCGACCAGGTGCGATGGTTCCCGGCCCTCGTGTCGAACCATGTGGTCGATCTCGTCAAGCGCTACGCGAACGCGGATCTCCCACAAGAGCTCACCGATTTCATCGAGGCACGCGACCACTACGACTACGCCGAGCATGGCCGAACCGGTGCCGAGCACGCAGACTTCGTCACCGACGAGGTCGTGGACCGGTTCTGCGAGCTCGGCACCGCCGAGGAGTGCATCGCGAAGCTCCGGGAGCTCGAGGCGCTCGGCGTGACGCAGTTCAACATCTACTCGATGCAGGAGGATCCCGGGCCGGCCGGGATCATCGAAGGCTTCGGGAAAGACGTGTTGCCCGGCGGTCAGGCCGCGGCGGCGCGCCGCCCCAGCCG
>JBKKAE010000050.1:0-3262 GCA_046714835.1 Actinomycetota bacterium
GGGTGGAGGGGTGCGGGATCGCGGACCACGGCGTCGGTATCCGCGCTTTGGGGACGATGTTCGCGCGCCGGGGGAGCCCGGATCGGCTGGGGCGCGTGGCGCCCGCGGCCGACCGGGTCGTCCGCGGGATGCTCGCCGCCCCACACATGGTGGGTGGCACCCGGCGGCTCGATACCGACGTGATGACGGCGGGCGCCGGAGAGGTGATCGCGAAGGAAGGAGCCGAGGGGCTCGTGTGTGCGACGTCGCTGTCCCAAGGGGTGGGCATCGCGCTCAAGATCGCCGACGGGAACTGGCGGCGTCTTGCTCCCGCTTTCATCAAGGTGCTCCAGGACCTGGACGTCATCCCCCCACAGACCTCCGAGAGCCTGCGGCACCACGAGCAGCTTCCCGTCCTCGGGGGCGAGGAGCCGCAGGGCGCCGTCGAAGCCGTCGTCAGGCTCCGCCGCCGACGCGAGGCCGCCCCGTAGCATCTTCGGGATGAAACGAGGCCCGGTCGGAGGTTGTACGTGTCTGTGAGCTCGAACGTCCGACCTCCCCGTGTCGCCGTGCTCGCCGTGCACACCTCTCCCGTCGATCAGCCGGGAACCGGTGACTCCGGCGGGATGAACGTCTACATCCGCTCCGTGGCCGAGCGTCTGGCCGGACAGGGCATCGAGGTGGACCTGTTCACCAGGTGCCGGGGCGGAGCGACCCACGAGGTTCGCGAGATCGCGCCGGGCATCCGCGTGGTGAGCGCCAAGGCCGGTCCGTGTCAGCCGATCCCGAAGTCCGCGGTGCAGCGCTACCTGCCGGAGTTCCTCGGCGGGGTCCTGCGCGTTGCGCGCGAGGAGGGCAACCGCTACGACATCGTCCACAGCCACTACTGGCTGTCCGGCTGGGTCGGGCGGGCGGCCAAGGAAATCCTCGGCGTGCCGCTCGTGGCCTCGTTCCACACGCTCGGCAAGGTCAAGAACTACACCCTCGCTCGGGGTGAGTCGCCGGAGCCCCTCGAACGCCTGCGGGGCGAGGAGCGGGTGATCGGCGAGGCCGACCGGATCCTCGCGCCGACGCCCGAGGAGGCGGGGCAGCTCGTCGGCCTCTACGGCGCCGATCCGGAGCGGATCCGGATCGTTCCGCCCGGCGTCGACCACTCGATCTTCCTCCCGTCCGATCGGGCCGAGGCGCGGGCGCGGCTCCACCTGTCCGGCCTCCGGCTCGCCCTGTTCGTGGGCCGGCTGCAGTCACACAAAGGTCCGGACGTCGCGATCCGTACGCTCGCGGAGGCGGTCGCGCAGTCGCAACAGGTCGACCCGGAGACGGCACGAGACCTGGTGCTCGCGATCGTCGGAGGGCCCAGCGGCGAACATGCCGGCGCCGAGGTCGCGAGGCTGATGGAGCTCGCGTCGGCCCTCGGTGTCGCGGACCGAGTGATGCTCTTCCCGCCACAGCCGCACGCGCGGCTCGCCGACTTCTACTCGGCCGCCGACGTCGTCCTCGTGCCCTCGCGATCCGAGTCGTTCGGGCTCGTCGCCCTCGAAGCTCAGGCGTGCGGCACGCCCATCGTCGCGGCCGCGGTCGGTGGACTGCGCACCGTCGTCCGCGGCGGCGGGCTGCTCGTCGAGGGGCACGACCCGGCCGACCACGCGGCGGCGGTGCTCGCCGTCCTGGGCGATCCGGTCTTCGCGGCGGAGCTCGGGAGTGCCGGCGCGCGGGAGTCCCTCGGCTTCACGTGGGACGCCACGACGAACGAGGTTCGCGCGGTTTACGGAGAGCTCGTCGAGGACGCCGCGTGATCCACGGCGCGCGCGTGCTCCTTCGACCCGTCGAGGAGCGTGACCACGTCCTGATCCACGCCTGGCAGAACGACCCCGAGGTCTGGTGGCTGATGGACTACGAGGGGCCGTTCTCCCTGCAGGACATCGTCGAGAGCGAACAACGTGCCCGCGAGGACGGGCACCCGTACGTCATCGAGGTCGACGGGGCGCCGGTCGGACGGATCGGGCTGAACGCGTTCCGGCGACGCGACCGCATCTGCTCGCTCTACATCCTCGTCGGGGAACGGTTGGCCTGGGAGCAGGGATACGGGACCGACGCGGTCGCGGCGCTGGTGGACGAGGCGTTCGATCGGTACGACCTGCACCGGGTGGAGCTCTGGTCGACGGCCGACAACGAACGCGCGATCCACGTCTACGGGAAGAGTGGCTTCGTCCTGGACGGTCGGCTCCCGGAACGATCGTGGAAGGGCGGGGCGTGGGTGGACCGCGTCGTGATGTCGGTGACGCGGGAGGGGTTCGCGGCCTCGGACGCGGCCGCCGACCTGCGACGACACCGCGGTCGCTGATCCTCTTCTTCTCTCGGCCTTCTCTCGGCCTTCTTTTGTCACTCGATGTTCCACGTCCTCTACCTGCACTTTCATACCCTGACCTGCACGAACGCGAAGTTGACCCGCCTCGGGGCCACCGGTATGGTTCGCCTCGCTCCAAGCAGTCGAGGTGCTCGACGCGAGAGGGCCGGACGAGCGGCCGGGACATCGCAAGATGAACCGGACGCGAGGGACCCAGGAGGATCCGCGAGGATCCGATCGGGACCCCGACCACCGGAAAAGGCCGCGAGGCCGGACCCGGTGGGCCCCGCCGGGAACGCCGCAAGGCGAGTCAGGGCGGGGGGTCCGCGGGAGACGGGACGCCGCAAGGCGACCCGGAACCCGCGAAAGGCGGAGGTTCGCCGCAAGGCGGTTCACCGCCGGCGGTCCGGCAGCCGCGCGAAGAGTGCGGAGGTTGCTTGGGGCAACAGAGCCCGAGAGGCTGAAGGTGGCTGAGAGCTTCGGTTCTCAGCGAGCCGGAGGTCTCTCGGGTTCTTTTTTTTCCGACTCTTTCGCCCACGCCTCATCCGGTTCGTTCCGCTCGCGGGCTCTTTCGGCTAGCTTCCTTGCGCCATGACCGACGTCCTGAGCCGGCGCGATCGCATCCTCGAAGCCGCGATGCGCCACTTCGCGGATCGCGGCTACCGGGGAACCCGCGTCGAGGACGTCGCCAACGAGGTCGGCGTCGCCAAAGGCACCGTTTTCTTGGATTTCGGTTCGAAGGAGGGCCTGTTCCTCGAGGCCTTCAAGCGGGCCGTCTCGTCGCTCCCGGCGTGGCTCGACGCGCCGGAAGAGATCGTGGGCCAAGGCTTCTGGGCGGTGCTCGACTGGTGGCTCCAGCGCGCGGAGGATTCCGTCGCCTCCGATCCCGTGCCGAACCGGGTCGCGCTGATCGCTCGGTACGACACGGGGCTCGAC
>JBKKAE010000051.1:0-11134 GCA_046714835.1 Actinomycetota bacterium
CCCGGGGGGGCCCCCGCCCGCCCCCCCCCCCGGGGGGGCGGGGGGGGCGGGGGGCGGCGCCCCCCCCCGGGCCACCCCCGAGGAGGCGCGTACCGCCACCGGCTTCGCCGTCGGTGGTACGCCACCCTTCGGGCACCCCGCCCCTGTACCCGCCTTCGTCGATCCGGCCCTGCTTGCCTTCCAGGAGGTCTGGGCGGCAGCGGGGACACCGGATTCGGTGTTCCCGCTGCCTCCGGGCGAGCTCGTTCGGGCCACCGGGGCCGAACCGTCGGACTTCATCGAGAGTTGACGCCGACGGAGGGTAGAATCTCGGGCATGACATCGACGGGAGACACGATGGCCCAGACCGCCGAAGAGACGACACCGCAGACGACCCAGAAGTCGATCCAGCTCACGGAGACCGCCGCCGGCGAGGTTCAGAAGCTCATCACGGAAGAGGGCCGCCCCGAGATCGCGCTCCGGATCGCGGTGCAGCCGGGTGGCTGCTCCGGGCTCCGCTACGCGATGTACCTCGACGATCAGGTCTCCGAGAAGGACCTGCTGGAAGAGCAGTTCGGCGTCAAGGTCGTCGTGGACAAGATGAGCGTCCCGTACCTCTCCCAGGCCACGATCGACTGGGTGGATTCGCTAGAGGCCTCAGGCTTCACGATCGACAATCCGGCCGCGCAGAGCTCGTGCGCCTGCGGCCACTCGTTCCACTAGCGGCACCTACGCGACTGCGTCGAGGCCCGTTCGGATCCCATCCACGATCTCCTGGAGCTGTGAGTCCTCGAGGATCAGTGGAGGACTGACGGCGAGCGCTCCGCCCACCAATGGGCGGACCAGCACCCCGGCCTCTCGCGTCGCGGCGCCCGCCCGCGCGCCCAAGGCCGGGTCGTCCGCCACCAGATCTTGACGGAGGCTGACCGCCGCGAGCATCCCCACGCCGCCACGGACGTCCTCGACGAGCTCGTGATCGGTCAGTGCCTTGAGCGCGTCGACCAGCGACTCCTCCATCGCCTTCGACCTCGCGGGAAGACCCTCATTCTCCAGGATGTCGATGTTCACCAGCGCTGCCGCCGCGACGGCGGCGTGGCCGCTGTACGTGTAGCCGTGCCGCCACATCCCCGCACTCTCGGACCAGAAGGGTTCGACGCCGCGGGGGGATGCCAGCACCGCGCCGAGCGGCAGGTACCCGCTCGTGATGCCTTTCGCGCAGACGACGATGTCCGGCTCCAGACCGAACCGCGTGGACACGAACCAATCGCCGCAGCGACCGAATCCGGTGATCACCTCGTCGGCGACGAACAAGACGTCGGTGTCCCGGCAGACCTGACGAACCGCCTCGAGGTAGCCGTCCGGAGGTGGGTATACACCTCCCGCGCCGATCACCGGCTCGCAGAAGAACGCGGCCACCCGATCCTGCCCGACGTGCTCGATGGCGGCACGAAGGGAGTCCGCGTCATCCCAGGGCACTTCGACGATGTCCTCGATCAGCGAGCCGTGCCCGGTGGCGTTCGCGGGGATGCCCGCGAGCGAGGTTCCCGCCGTATGCATCCCGTGATAGGCCTTCTCGCGGCGGATCAGGATCGTGCGGTCGGGCTCCCCGACGAGCTGCCAGTAGTGGCGGGCCATCTTGGTCGCGGTGTCGATCGAGTCGGATCCGCCGCTCGTGAGGAATACCTTGGAGTCGTGAACCGGGGCGATCGAGGCCACTCGGTCGGCGAGCTCGAGGGTCACCGGGACCACGATGTCGCCGAAGTTGGAGTAGGTCGGGAGCTTCGCCATCTGGGCCGCCGCGGCCTCGCCGATCTCGGGTCGACCCCAGCCCACGTTGCAGTACCACAGGGACGCGGTCGCATCGAGGTAGCGCTTCCCGTCGACGTCCCAGACGTAGCAGCCTTCCCCTCGGTCGAGGACCAGCTCGCCGCCTGACACGACCGCAGCCATGTCCGCGAACGGATGCCAGTACGTCTGGGTCATGGCGGGGACGCTACCAGCAGCGGTGCCGTCGCGGGGGACCTACCTACCCCGGTTCGTACGCGAGGTTCGGTGCCAGCCAGCGCTCGGCTTCGGTCAACGATTCTCCCTTGCGGCGTGCGTAGTCCTCAACCTGGTCCTTGGCGATCCGGCCGACGTGGAAGTACCGCGCGGCCGGATGCGCGAGGTACAGGCCGCTGACGCTCGCGGCAGGCATCATCGCGCACGACGTCGTGAGGTCGATGCCCGCCACCTCGCTCGCGTTCAGCAGTTGGAACAGGGTGCGCTTCTCGCTGTGGTCGGGACACGCCGGGTAGCCGAACGCGGGCCTCGTTCCCCGGTAGCGCTCCTTGATCAGCTCCTGGCTCGAGAGCTGCTCCTCGGGCGCGTACCACTCGCGTCGGACCTGCTCGTGCAGGTACTCGGCGAATGCCTCGGCGAGGCGGTCTGCGAGTGCCTTCGCCACGATCGCCCGATAATCGTCGTGCTCGGCCTCGTAGGTCTTCGCCAGCTCGTCTGCGCCGAAGCCGGCGGAGACGGCGAAGGCGCCGACGTGATCCTGCACATCGGACTCGAGGGGCGCGACGAGGTCCGCGATCGACTTGTTCGGCTCTCCCTCGCCGCGGTCGGCCTGCTGTCGGAGACAGTGGATGACCCAGCCCCCTTCGAGGACGAGGTCGTCACCGTCCGCGTGGGCGGGGAAGTACCCATACACACCGCGCGCCTCGAGCAGCCGCTCGCTCACGACCCGGTCGAGCACCTCCTGCCCGACTTGGAAGAGCTCGCGAGCGGTCTCGCCCATCTGGGGGTGATCGAGGATCTGGGGGTAGCTGCCCTTCAGCTCCCAGGCCGTGAAGAAGAACGTCCAATCGATGTAGTCGCGGAGGACCACGAGATCCGGCTCGACGATCCGCGTCCCGACGAACGGGGGTGGAGGCGCATCCTCCTGCCGCCACTCCACCTGGAGGCGGTTCTCGAGCGCCTTACGGTAGGGGAGGAGCGGCATCTTCAGCTTCTCCTCGTGGAGCCTCCGGAGCCGCTCCTGGTCCTTCCGGTTGTCGGTGTCGAGCTTCGCCTTGCGAGTCTCGTCGAGCAGGGTGCTCATGACGCCGACCACCCTCGAGGCGTCTACGACGTGCACGACCGGCTCCGAGTAGGCCGGCGCGATCTTCACCGCCGTGTGCTGTTTGGACGTCGTGGCGCCACCGATCAGCAATGGGTACTTCAGACCTCGCCGCTGCATCTCCATCGCCACGTTCACCATCTCGGTCAACGAGGGCGTGATCAGGCCCGAGAGCCCGATCACGTCCGCCTTCTCCCGCTCGGCAGCGTCCAAGATGGTCTCGGCCGGTGCCATCACGCCGAGGTCCACGACGCGGTAGTTGTTGCAGCCGAGGACGACGCCCACGATGTTCTTCCCGATGTCGTGGACGTCCCCCTTGACCGTGGCGGTCACGATGGTGCCTTGCGCGGACCCGACCAGCCCGAGTCGCTCTTTCTCCTCCTCCATGAAGGGCTCGAGGTAGGCGACCGCCTTCTTCATCGCGCGGGCGGACTTCACGACCTGTGGCAGGAACATCTTCCCGGCGCCGAAGAGGTCGCCGACGATCTGCATCCCGTCCATCAGCGGCCCCTCGATCACCTCGAGCGGCCGCTCGAAGTGCTGCCTCGCCTCCTCCGCGTCCTCCTCGATGAAGGCGTCGATGCCGTGGACGAGCGCGTGCGAGAGACGCTCCTCGACCGAGCCCTCCCGCCACGACAGATCGTGCTCGGTTCGCATCGCCTCGCCCGTCACGGTCTGCGCGAAGGTGAGCATCCGCTCGGTCGCGTCGGACCGGCGGTTGAAGAGCAGGTCCTCGACGTGCTCCTTGAGGTCCTTCGGGATGTCGTCGTAGACGGGGAGCTGGCCGGCGTTCACGATCGCCATGTCGAGGCCGGCCTGGCGGGCGTGGTACAGGAAGGCTGAGTGCATCGCCTCGCGGACGACGTCGTTCCCGCGGAAGGCGAACGAGAGGTTCGAGACGCCGCCCGAGACCTTCACGCCGGGCATGCGGCGCTTGATGATCCGGGTCGCGTCGATGAACGCCCGCGCGTAATCCGCGTGCTCCTCCATCCCGGTGGCGATCGCCAGGATGTTGGGATCGAAGATGATGTCCGACGCGTCGTAGCCGGCTTGCTCGGTGAGCACCCGATAGGCGCGTTCGCAGATCTCGACCTTGCGCTTGACCGTGTCGGCCTGCCCCTGCTCGTCGAACGCCATCACCACGACGGCCGCGCCGTAGCGCTTGACGCGCCTGGCCTTGGCGAGGAAGTCCTCCTCGCCCTCCTTCAGGCTGATCGAGTTCACGACGCCCTTGCCCTGGACGCATTTCAGACCGGCCTCGATCACGTCCCAGCTGGACGAATCCACCATGATGGGCACGCGAGCGACCTCCGGCTCCGTGGCCAACAGGTTCAGGTAGGTGGTCATCGCCTGCGGGCCGTCGAGCAGGTCGGTGTCCATGTTCACGTCCAGCAGGTTCGCGCCGTTCTGCACCTGCTCACGCGCGATGTCGACGGCGGCCTGGAAGTCGCCGCTCTCGATCAGGCGCCGGAACTTCTTGGAGCCCGTGATGTTCTGGCGTTCGCCCACCATCACGAACCCGGTGTCGGGGCGGACGACGAACGGCTCGAGGCCGCTGAACGAAGTGAACGTCTCCGTCGGGGTCGGGACCTGTCGCGGCGACAGATCGCCCACGGCCTCGGCGATCTGCCGGATGTGCTCGGGGGTCGTTCCGCAACAGCCTCCGAGGACGTTGGCGAGACCGGCTCGCGCGAACTCGCCGAGGAAGCCGCTGGTGATCTCCGGGTCCTCGTCGTGGAGTCCCATCGCGTTGGGCAGCCCGGCGTTCGGATAACACGCCGTGTAGGTGGGGGCGATGCGGGAGAGCGCCTCGAGGTACGGGCGCATCTGCGCAGCGCCGAGCGAGCAGTTGACGCCGACGATCATGGGCTCCGCGTGCTCGATCGAGAGCCAGAACGCCTCGGCGGTTTGTCCCGACAGGTTCCTTCCGCTCTGGTCGACGGCGGTGAACGAGAGCCAGAGCGGCAGGTCCGGGGCGACGTCTTTGGCCGCAGCGATCGCGGCCTTCGCGTTCAAGGTGTCGAAGATGGTCTCGATCTGGAGCACGTCGACGCCCCCGTCGGCGAGCCCGCGGATCTGTTCCGCATAGGCGGCCGTGAGCTCATCGAACGTGATCGTTCGGAACGCGGGGTCCTCGACCTTGGGGGAGATGGAAAGCGTTCGGTTGGTGGGACCGACGGAGCCGACGACGAAGCGGTCGTCGGCACCGTCGAGCGCTCGCCGGGCGGTCTCGGCCGCCGCCTTGTTCATGTCGTACACGAGGTGCTCCAGGCCGTAGTCGGACTGGGAGACCGGGCTCGCGTTGAACGTGTTGGTGCTGACGATCCAAGCGCCGGCGGCGACGTAGTCGCGGTGGATCGCCTCCACGATGTCGGGCCTGGTCAGGCCGAGCAGATCGTTATCCCCGCGCACATCCTTGGGGTGGTCCTTCAGGAGCTCCCCGCGGAAGTTCTCCTCCGAGAGCTCGAGCGTCTGGATCGCCGTACCCTTCGGTCCCTCGAGCACGAGGATGCGCTCGGCCATCAATGCCTCGAGCCTGCTCCGCGCGTCCATCGCCCAACATTACCGCCGCGAACGGATACGCCCTGCACGATCGGGGTGCGGGGAGTACGCTCCGACGATGCGCGCGGTGCCGACGCGAGACACGGTCCTCAGCTCCACCCAGGGCGGATCGGGCGGGTCCGCAGAGCACCCGCACCACACGCTCCGGCGGTCGGTGGCGGCCCTGGCGGCGGTCCCGTTGTTCGACGGGTTCTCGAAGCGGCATCTCCGGCGCCTCGCGAGAGAGGCCGACGCCGTCGAGTTCGGACCCGGACGGGCGATCGTGGAGGAAGGGCAAGCGGGCGAAGCGTTGTTCGTGGTCCTGACCGGGACGGCACGGGTCGTCCGAGCCGGCCGGAAGGTGGCCGCGCTCATCCCCGGTGACTTCTTCGGGGAGCTCTCGGCGCTGGACGGCGGTCCACGGACCGCATCGGTCGTACCGGAGACGTCCGTGGAGGTCCTCCGGGTCTTCCGGCACACCCTCCTCAGGATGGTGGAGCAGGAGCCTGCCCTCGCGATGGGTCTGCTCGAGGGGCTCGCGCGGAGACTCCGCCAGGTCCAGCCCGGTACGCCTGTCGGCTGATCAGGAGAGGGTCGCGTCGAGCTCCGCGAGCGTCGCCTCGTCCAGCTCGATGTCGCCCGCGGCAGCGTTCGCTTGGACGTGCCCGGGATTCCGGCTCCCTGCGATCGCGGCCGTTACGCCGGGTTGGTGGACGTTCCAGGCCAGCGCGAGCTGGGACAGGGTGCATCCGAGCCGCTCCGCGACCGGCCGGATGCGGTCGACGACCTCGAGTGAATGAGCGAGATCCGCGAACGGGCCATCGTCCTGCTTGTTGCCCCGCCAGTCGCCCGCCGCGAAGCTCGTCTCGGCGGTGATCGCGCCGGTGAGCAGTCCGAAGGCGAGCGGTCCGTAGGCCACGACGCCGATCCCTCGGTCGCCGCACCATCGGATCAACTCGGCATGCTTCCGCTCGAGCATCGAGAACTCCGGCTGGAGCGAATCGACATGGCGGATCGCCAGGCATGTCTCGATCTGCTCTCGTTCGAAGTTCGAGACGCCCATGGCTCCGATCAACCCCGCGTCCTGGAGCTCGCACATCGCTCCCCACGTGTCCTCCAGCGGGATCCCGCTCTCATCGAGCCAGTGGAGCTGGTAGAGGTCGATGCGGTCGATCCCGAGTCGACCGAGGCTCTTCTCACACGCGGCCCGGATCTGCGCCGGCGCGAAGCCGGTTCCTTCGGGTTGTGGCGCAACCTTGCTCGCGATGACGACCTCGTCCCGACGCGCCGCGATCGCGCGGCCCACCAGCAGCTCGGACACGCCGTCGCCGTACACCTCGGCGGTGTCGATCCAGTCGATGCCGGCGTCGATGCCCGCCCGGATCGCCTCGATGATCACCTCTTCGGACTCGTTGGGACCCCAGGCGGTACCACCCGCCTCCCAGGCCCCGAAGCCGATCACCGAGATCTCCGGACCGTGCGCTCCGAGCTTCCGTTTCCGCATGTGGCAGAAACTACCAATCGGGGAGGCGTCAGAACTGAAGGCGCGCAGTAGGGTGTCGGGGATGAGCAAACCCGTCAAGGAACGCGAACGGATCGTCGTGCGTTTCGCCGGCGACTCGGGGGACGGGATGCAGCTCACGGGCGATCGGTTCACAAGTGCGACAGCCGTCCTCGGCAACGACCTGGCGACATTGCCGGACTTCCCGGCCGAGATCCGGGCGCCGGCCGGGACGGTCCACGGTGTCTCCGCCTTCCAGATCCAGTTCGCCTCGAGCGACATCACCACGCCCGGCGACCATGCCGACGTCCTGGTCGCGATGAACCCGGCGGCGCTCAAAGCCGACCTGGAGACGGTCGCGAAGGGTGGCGTGCTGGTGCTGAACGAGGACTCGTTCACTCAGCGCAACATCGAGAAAGCCGGCTACACGGCGGACCCGACGCAGGACGGGACGCTCGACGGCTACCAGGTCTACAAGGTCCCGATGACGTCCATCACGGTCCGCGCGACCGAGGGCATCGGGATCGGGAAGAAGGAGGCCGAGCGAGCGAAGAACATGTTCGCGCTCGGGCTCGTGTCCTGGATGTTCGGCCGCCCGACCGAGACGACGCTCGGCTGGTTGGAGAAGAAGTTCGGCTCCCGCCAGGAGATCTTCGACGCGAACGTCGCGGCTTTCAAGGCCGGGTACCACTTCGGCGAGACGACGGAGCTGTTCGCCGAGTCGTACAAGGTGGAGGCCGCTCCCCAGGCGCCGGGCACCTACCGCAACATCGACGGCGCCACCGCGCTCGCCTGGGGTCTGATCGCGGCCTCGCAGCGTAGCGGCCTGCCTCTCGTCTACGCGAGCTACCCGATCACGCCCGCCTCCGAGCTCCTTCACGAGCTCTCGCGCCACAAGAATTTCGGCGTCGTTACGATCCAAGCGGAGGATGAGATCGCCGCGGCCAACATCGCCCTGGGTGCGGCTTTCAGCGGTCAGCTCGCCGTAACGGGAACCAGCGGACCTGGCATCGACCTGAAGGCCGAGACGGTCGGGCTCGCCGTGATCATGGAGCTGCCGATGATCATCGTGGACGTGCAGCGCGCCGGCCCCTCGACCGGGATGCCGACGAAGACCGAGCAGGCCGACCTTCTGCTGGCGATGTACGGCCGCCACGGTGAGTCACCGCTCCCGATCGTGTCCGCCTCCACGCCCGCGGAGTGCTTCTCCGCGGCGATCGAGGCCGCGCGGATCGCGGTCCGGTACCGCACCCCGGTGATCCTGCTGTCCGACACGTTCCTCGCCAACTCGTCGGAGCCGTGGCCGATACCCGACGTGGAGAGCCTGCCGGAGATCGATCCCGCGTTCGCGACGCCCAACGGCGCGGATTTCCTGCCCTACTCCCGTGACGACAAGCTCGCGCGCCCGTGGGCCGTGCCCGGCACCCCGGGGCTCGTCCACCGGATCGGCGGGCTCGAGCGGCAGGACGGAACCGGCAACATCAGTTACGACGCCGCGAACCACGAGCTGATGACCCGCCTTCGACAGGCCAAGGTCGACGGCATCGCGGACGACATCCCGCTGCTCGATGTCGAGGATCCCTCCGGCGAAGCGGACCTGCTGGTCCTCGGCTGGGGCTCTTCCCTCGGCACGATCACGGCGTCCGTGGCTCGCGTGAGGGCGAACGGCCAGAAGGTCGCGACCGCTCATCTCCGGCACCTGAACCCGTTCCCCGCCAACACCGGCGAGGTCGTCCGGAAGTACCCGAAGGTCCTGATCCCCGAGATGAACATGGGACAGCTCTCAGCCCTGATCCGCGCGAAGTTCCTCGTGGACGCGCAGTCCTACACGAAGGTCCAGGGGCTTCCGATCTTCGCGGAGGAGCTCGAGCGCGAGATCGCGAGGGTGCTCGATGAGTGACGTGATCCAGAACGGCGGTCAGGCTGCGGGCGAGGCCGCCCGAGCGCTCACGAAGAAGGATTTCACGTCCGACCAGGAGCCGCGATGGTGCCCCGGGTGCGGCGACTACGCGATCCTGTCGACGGTGCAGGCGTTCATGCCGGAGCTCGGCATCGAGCCCCACAAGACCGTGTTCGTGTCCGGGATCGGCTGCAGCGGTCGGTTCACGTACTACATGGACACGTACGGGATGCACGGGATCCACGGGCGAGCGCCCGCCCTCGCGACCGGCATCGCGGTCGCGAACCCGGAGCTCTCCGTCTGGGTGGTCACCGGCGACGGCGACGGGCTCTCGATCGGCGGCAATCATCTGATCCACGCGCTGCGGCGCAACGTGGACATCAAGATCCTGCTGTTCAACAACCAGATCTACGGCCTGACGAAGGGCCAGTACTCGCCCACGTCGGAGGAGGGCAAGGTCACGAAGTCGACGCCGTTCGGGTCGGTCGATCACCCTTTCAACCCGATCGCGCTCGCACTCGGCGTCGAGGCGACGTTCGTGGCGCGGACGCTCGACAACGACCGTCAGCACCTGACGGAGGTCCTCCGCCGGGCCGCCCAGCACAAGGGGACCGCGTTCGTCGAGATCTACCAGAACTGCAACGTCTTCAATGACGGAGCGTTCGACCTCCTCCGCGAGAAGTCGCAGGGCAAGCACAACCAGATCCGGCTGGAAGAGGGGCAGCCGATCGTGTTCGACGACGGGAACCGGTGCGTACGGGTCGGGGACAACGGCCGCTACGAGATCGCGGTGACGGCCGAGACCGATCCGACCAGCATCGTCGTCCACGACCCGCACGGGCGACCGTCCCTCGCCTTCGCCCTCGCCCACCTGTCGCATGGACCGGATGAGCCGTCGGCCATCGGCGTGTTCCACGAGATCGAGCGTCCGGTCTACGGGCAGGCGATCCAGCATCAGCTGCAGTCGGCGACGGAACGCCTCGGTGCGGGCGACCTGGGGGCACTGCTCCACTCCGGGGACACCTGGACGGTGGAGTAGGTCCGTCGGCTCGGGCGCGACTACGCCTCGCCCGGAAGGCTGAACCGAGCGAGCGCTTCCGAGGAGGCCTCCTCCATCCGCTGGAGCTCTCCGACCGTCCCCGAGAGCACCTCCAGGAGCTCATCGAGGTGGCGCTCCGAGACGCCGTCTCCGAGGCTCACCCGGAACCCCGTGGTCCCCGGGTACCCGATCTGCTCGAGGACGGGGGAGGGATCCTCCGGCCGGCCGCTGCAGAGCGAGCCCGCACCCACGCGGAACCCGCGGTCGTCGAGCGTCATCATCAGTGTCGCCGGGTCGAGCCCGGCGACGCTGAACCCCACGAGGTGAGGCGTCCGGTGCGTCGGATGACCGTGGACGGTCGCCCCGGGCACTTCCGCCGCGATGCGGTCCCTCAGTCCGGCGGTGATCGACCAGTGCGCGGCCGCCCGATCGGCCATGGTGGCGAGCGACGCAGTGAGCGCCGCGGCCATGCCGGCGATCCCCGGGGTGTTCTCCATCCCCGAGCGGCGCTTCCGCTCACGGTCGTCGCCGCAGGGGTAGGCGGTGATCCCGAGCCCGCGGCGGATATAGAGCGCTCCGACGCCCGGCGGGCCACCGAACTTGTGCCCGGAGAGCGAGAGGAGGTGAACGCCGAGCGCCGGCGCATCGACAGGGAGCCGACCCACGGTCTGGCACGCGTCCGTGTGGAAGCGGACGCCCGCCTCGCGTGCGAGTCGGGCGGCCTCCGCGATCGGCTGTATCGTCCCGAGCTCGTGATTCGCGTGTTGGATCGAGGCGAGCAGCGTGCCCGGCGTCCTCACCTCCTTCGCATAGCGATCCAGGTCGACCCGCCCGGACCGGTCGACCGGGATCGTCACAACCTCGAAGCCGTCCGACTCGAGCGCATGGGCGACGCCCCCGACCGCGGGGTGCTCGACCGCCCCGAGGACGATCCTGGTGCCGAGCTCACGCACGGCTCGGACGCCGCCCCAGATCGCGAGGGCGATCGACTCCGTGCCGCCCGATGTGAACACGATCTCATCAGGCTGGGCGCCGATCGCCCCGGCGACCTGCTCGCGGGCTCCGTCAAGG
>JBKKAE010000052.1:0-3687 GCA_046714835.1 Actinomycetota bacterium
CTCGAGGGCTGGGCAGGGGACTTCTACGGAATCCCGGTCGAGTCGACGATCGAAGCGATCAGGCTGACCGGCTCGCTCGAGGGCATGATCATCGACCCCGTCTACGAGGGGAAGTCGATGGCTGGACTGATCGACCTTGTCAGCTCGGGCGAGATCCCGAAGGACTCCACGGTCCTCTACGCCCACCTGGGCGGCCAGCCGGCGCTCAACGCCTACTCGAGCATCTTCGACTGAGTCGCGGGTCCCGTCGATCGCCTCGGACCACGGTCTGTCTCCGTGGCGGAACACGAGCCACTCGGCGCTGCGATCTCGAGCCGTTCGATGGGGTGCTGCGACCTGGTGTCAGCGGGGTGGCCGACTGCCAAGCTCGCCGAGCGGGACCAACGCGAGGTTGTGGCTCCCCGACCGGAACCCCTCGAGATCGAGGGTGACGTATCGGAAACCGGCCTGCCGGAGCCCTGCCACGACCTCATCCTTCCGAGCGAGGAGGTGATCGAACCGCTCGGGATCGACCTCGATCCGCGCAAGGTCTGCCCCCTGATCGCGCACCCGGACGTCGCCGGTGGATCCCAGCTCGCGGAGGACCTCCTCGGCGCGCTCGATCCGAGCGAGCCCCTCCCCGGTCACCGGCACGCCGTACGCGATGCGGGACGCGAGGCACGCAGCGGCGGGCTTGTCCCAGGTCTCGAGACCCAACTCCCTGGAGAGGCTCCGCACCTCGTCCTTCGACAGGCCCACCTCCGCGAGTGGGAACCGAGCGCCTCGCGCGCGAGCGATCGTTTGCCCCGGCCGATGATCGTGGAGGTCGTCGGCGTTCACGCCGAGCAGCATCGTCCGCGACGCGAGCGCCGGCCGAGCCATCAGCGCATCGACGAGCGCGCCCTTGCAGAACCCACACCGGTCCTGGTCGTTCCGCCGATAACGCGGATCCTCCAGCTCGCTCGTCTCGATCACTCGAAACTCGATACCGTGACGCTCGGCGAACGCGACGGCCGAATGCAGCTCTCGTCTCGGCAGGGAGGGCGAGTCCGCGATCGCAGCGACGATCCGGCTCCCCATCACCTCTCGGCCGACGGCGGCCAGGAACGCGCTGTCGGCGCCGCCCGAGAACGCCACGACCGACGCCGGCAGTCCGGTCAGCACCCGCCGGAGCTCCTTCAGCTTCGTGTGACGATCCGAGCCCATCCGCGAGGAGCCTAGTCCGGAACGAGGACGATGCCGGATACTGCCCCCGTGGCCATCCATCATGCGGATCTCCGGAAGGCGCTCGAGGCGGTCGCGTCCGGCGACCTCCTCCCGGACGAGGCCCTGGCGCGGATCCTGGGCTCGACCTTCGTCGATCTCGGCGACGCGAAGGTGGACGTGGGGCGCGACTCCCGGACCGGCCAGCCGGAGATCGTCTACGGGCCGGGCAAGACGCCGGAGCAGGTCGCGTCGATCGTGGAGACGCTGATCGGCGCCGACGTGCGGCCGATCATCGTGTCCCGCGCGACGGAGGATCAGTTCCGGGCGGCGTCCGCGGTGGCGCCCGCGGCGATCCACCACGAACGCGCCGGGTTGATCGTGCTCGACGGACTCGAGGAGCGGCCGGGTCGCCTCGCCGTCGTTGCCGCGGGGACGTCGGACCTCCGCGTCGCCGAGGAGGCGGCGATCGTCGCAGAGACCTTCGGCATCCGCGTCGAGCGCATCGTCGACGTCGGCGTCGCCGGGATCCATCGGCTCCTCGCGTTCCGATCGACGCTCGAGGCGGCTGACTGCATCGTCGTCGTCGCGGGGATGGAGGGCGCGCTCCCGTCGGCGGTAGCAGGGCTCGTATCGTCTCCGGTGATCGCCGTGCCAACGAGCGTCGGGTACGGGGCCAGCTTCGGGGGCCTGGCAGCCCTCCTCGGGATGCTGTCGGCATGCGTCCCGGGCGTCGTGGTCGTGAACGTCGACAACGGCGTCGGGGCGGCGCTCGGCGCACTTCGCATCCTCGACGCGTGATCCTGTACCTCGACTGCCTGCGCGGGATCAACGCAGTTTCGGCGCTCGGGGCGCTGGTCGACACGGGGATCGAGCCCTCGGCCCTCGCCGAGCGCCTCCGATCCCTCCCGGGAGACCTCGGACTCGACGCGACGGAAGCGACGATCGACGGGTTCCGAGTCCGGGCGCTGGAGATCCACGCGACCCGGATCCCGGACCTGCAGAGCCTCAGCGAGGTCGTCGAGCTGGTGGACGACGCGCGTCTACCGGCTGGAACGAGGTCGATCGTCCTGGGCGTCTACGAGCGGCTCGCCGCCGCGGAGGCGAGGGTGCACGGCTCCGCGATCAAGGACGTGACGTTCCACGAGATCGGCCGCCCGCGCTCGGTCGTCGCCGTGATCGGACTCGCGGTCGCACTGGACCTCCTTGAGGTCCGCATGGTCGCCGTGTCCCCGGTCCCCGTCGGGACCGGAGTCGTCGAGACGGCACACGGGCGTCTGGCGGTCCCGACGCCGGCGACGCTCGAGCTGCTGCGCGACGTGCCCGTGCAGGAGTCCTCCGTGCCCGGAGAGCTCGTCACTCCCACGGGCGCCGCGATCGTGGCGGAGCTGGCCTCCTCGTTCGGCCCGATGCCGTCGATGACGGTGGAGCGCATCGGATACGGAGCCGACGAGCGACGCATCCCCGCCCCGGTCACCCGCGTGATCGTGGGATCGCCGCGTTGACTCCACTGGGCCCCCATCTAGCTTCAGCCACCTCGACGGCATCAAGGAGGTTCATCGATGGCAGCCGGGGACGCGCTCGATCATCTCGACCAAGTCGTGGAGCAGTATCACCAGGCGATGGCGGAGTTCATGAAGGGGAACCACGAGCCGGCGAAGCTGCTGTTCTCCGAACGAGACGACGTCACGCTCGCC
The DNA here is from genome assembly GCA_046714835.1 of Actinomycetota bacterium. GTDB lineage: Bacteria > Actinomycetota > UBA4738 > UBA4738 > HRBIN12 > JAJNBA01. The sequence continues at coordinate 2,880 of JBKKAE010000052.1, forward strand.
AACCCTTTCGGCCCCTTCGCGCGAGGGTGGGCGCGCGTCGTGGAGACGATGGAACGTGCCGCGTCCAACTACCGGGACGGCGACGCCGTTGGTTTCGACTCCATATCGAGGCACGTCAGCGCCGATCTTGCGTGCATCGTGGAAGCGGAGCGGCTGAGGTCCAAGGTAGGCGGCCGGGAAGATGTCGCGCCTGTGGAACTCCGGGTTACCACTCTCTTCCGCAAGGAAGATGGCCGATGGAAGATCGTCCATCGCCACGCCGATCCGATCACCACGGACCAGCCAGCAGAGTCGGTGCTCCACATCTAGCTCCACGCCGCGGTGACTCGAGCGATCAGCCCCGGCGCACGGAGCACAACCGATGCATCCCGGAGAGACCTTTCAGCTCGACGTCGGTCGGGTCTCCGAACGCGAACCTCATGGGGGCGATGAGCGGCGAGGGAGCGCTCTCGTCGCACGCCGGCGTGCACGCGGGACCGGTGATCGAGCGGGACTTCGACGTCTTCGGGCAAACCGTGAACCTTGCGTCACGGATCGCGGACGCGGCGAGCCCCGGTGAGGTCCTCGCGAGCGAGGCGGTAGCCGAGGCCGCCAGCGACGGCACGTTCGCGTTCGAACGCATCCAAGAGGTGGATCTCAAGGGTCTCCCCGAACCGGTAGCGCTCTACCGCGTCACGCGGTGAGGACCATCGTGCCCAGGGCGACGCCTCGCTGATTAGGGTGAAGGAATGGCGAAACCAACGATCATCCTGGTTCCCGGGTTCTGGCTCGGGGCGTGGGCGTGGGACGAGGTGGCCGACGCGCTCCG
>JBKKAE010000053.1:0-3651 GCA_046714835.1 Actinomycetota bacterium
GTCGCAAGATCCGGGAGCGCGAGGACACCGCGATGTTGCCGGTGATCATGATCACGGCCAGCACGTCGGAGAGGACCGAGGCGATCCGGGCGGGCGCGGACGATCTCATCGCCAAGCCGTTCGACCAAGACGAGTTGCTCGCGCGGGTCCGGTCGCTCTTGCGGATCAAGCACTACCACGACACGATCACGTCGCAGGCCGCGGAGCTGACCGAGCTGAATCGAACGCTCGAGGAGCGGGTGCATACCCAGGTCACGGAGCTCGAGCGGGTCCGGAAGCTCCGGCGGTTCCTCTCTCCGCAGCTCGTCGACGCGATCGTCTCGTCGGGTGACGACTCGATCCTCCGCAGCCATCGCCGCATGGTCGCGATGCTCTTCGCCGACCTCCGTGGGTGGACCAGCTTCGTGGACGCGGTCGAGCCCGAGGAGCTGATGCAGGTACTCCGCGAGTTCCACGACACGGTCGGGGGTCTCGTCGGGCGGTTCGACGCGACCGTGGGGTTCCTCGAGGGCGACGGGGTCCAGCTCTTCTTCAACGACCCCCACGAGGTCCCCGACGCCCCGCTCCGGGCCGTCCGGCTGGCGTGCGCGCTCCGGGAGGAGATGGCGGAGCTGACGCCGGCATGGCGCAAGCGCGGCTACGAGTTGGACCTGGGGGCCGGCATCGCCCTCGGCTACGCGACGTGCGGCGAGGTCGGGTTCGAGGGCCGCTCCGACTACGCGGCGATCGGAGCGGTGACCAACCTCGCATCGCGGCTCGCCGACGAAGCGACGGCCGGTCAGGTCCTGATCACGCAACGTCTCCATGCGGAGGTCGAGGAAGAGGTCGAAGTGGAACCCATAGGTGAGCTCACGCTCAAGGGGTTCCGGAGGCCGATCCCGGCGCTCAACGTGATCGCGGTTCGCGAGCCGGTGGCGAACGCGTCCGCCCTGCAGGGCTCCTGAGGCGCGGCTCGATCGCGTCGGATCCTCTCGCGCCCACAGCAGGCAGCAGGTCAGAGGTTGTTGCGCGTCTATGGGGGCGGTTCGAGATCTCGGAGATCGACGACCTCTTGCTCAGTGGGCACCTGGACATCGAGCTTGGCGCCGATCTCCCTGACATCCACACGGGCTCGGAAGCCGCCGTCCCCCTCCCGGGGATCGAACGCGAAGTCCATCCGACGCATGGTTCCGGCATCGTCGATCCACACGTCGAACGAGACGTCGATCTCGCCGAGCTGTCCCGTCAGGTGCTCCGTCGCCGCCTCCGCATCGTTGGCCTGCGTGTGGGTCTGCGCGAACGCCTGCTCCAGATCGACATCTCCTCTGTAGTGAGTGCTCGACGCGCCGGCAACGTTCTCCTGGCCGACGGTCACGACATCCCGGGCGCCGTTGAGATAGCCGAGGAACGCGGAGATGTCGGGACCCGTGCCCACCTGATCGCCGATCCCAGCCTCGTTTGAGGACACCCGAACCCAGTCAGAGGTGCCGTAGAGCTCGGGGTCGTGGAAGTACGTGTCGTCCCCGTCGATCACCACCCGAAGTTGGGCGTCGGCGGGCACGTTCGGAACCCCCTGCATCCGGATGGTTATCTGGCCGACGGATGCCTGGAGGTCCATCTCCACGTCGCCCTGCATCGTGAACGTCTCGCCGGCGAAGTCGAACGTCATCGAATACGTCGCGTCGATCGTGGTCGCGGCGAGGTCCAGTGCCGTTGCCCGCACCAGCTCTTGCGGGTCGCGAGTCTCGCCCTCCCCGCATGAGGCACCGAGCACGAGGATCGAGATGGCGACCAACAGTAGTCGCCCGCGGTGGCGAGGTGTTCCTCCTCGAGCGCGCACCATGTCAGGGTACCGCTCGGCCCACGGGAACCGGCGGATCTTCAGGGCTACTCGACCGAGCCGGGCATCGTCGTGTGGCGGGCCAGGTACGCGGCGGCTTCCGCGCGCCGGGCCACCTCGAGCTTCGAGAGGATCGATGAGACGTAGTTCTTGACGGTCTTCTCGGCCAGCGTGAGCTCGTCGCCGATCTCCTTGTTCGTTCTGCCGTCGGCGATGTGGGTCAGGATCCGTTCCTCCTGGGGGGAGAGGCGCGCGAGCTTCTCATCCCTCATCAGGTGCTTCCCTTTGCGGAGCCGGTCGAGGACGGCGGTCGTCACGGCGGGATCCAGCAGGCTGTCGCCGGCTCCGACCGCACGGATCGCGCGGACGAGCTCGCCGGAGCGAACCTGTTTCAGGACATAGCCGGAGGCGCCCGCCATGATCGAAGCGAAGAGCGCTTCGTCATCCGCGAACGACGTGAGCATGAGCACGCGGGTCTCCGGATGCTTCGCCCGGATCTCGCGAGTCGCGTCGATCCCGCTCCCATCGGCCAGCCGGACGTCCATCACGACGACATCGGGTTTCGTGCGGTCGGCCTCGTCGATCGCCTCCCGGACCGTCGCGGCCTCCGCGGTCACGTGGATGTCGTCCTCGGCCGCAAGCATCGCCCGGATCCCGTCGCGTACGACTTCGTGATCGTCGACGAGCATGACCCGGAGGGGAAGACGCTTCGGCTCGACCATCGAGGGATGTTAGCCCGGGTCGGTTCAGGCGGGCGCAGGCGCTGCGCTGCGCGGCTCGGCAGGGCTCGGTGCATCCCGCGAACCCATGATCGCGCCGGCGACCCGGTCGAGGAAGTCCTTGAGTGTCGCCTCGGCCACCCTCGAGAGGACCGCACGATCGATGACCCGGCCGACCGTGCCGAAAGGAGGAACGTACCGGGCGCTCATCGCGAGCTGGGTGCGTCCGGGCCGGATGGGTGCCACCTCGAGGTCGGCGTCGAGCGATGGGAAGAGGTCCGCGCCTCCGGAGGCAGCCCACCGCAAGGGGAACACGACCTTGGATCCGCTGCGAACGGATCGTCCGAGCTCGACAGCGACCGTTCTCCTGATCCGAACGGTTTCGCCGAAACCCACCTCGGCGAGGAGCGCGTCCCCTCGATGGTGGGCTCGCTCGGCCAACCCGGGAAGCCACAGGCGCGGGTCACGAGACAGGGCGCGCTCGACTTCCTCCGGGGAGATCGGCAACTCGACGAAATATCTGGCGAACATGAGACAAGGATGCGCGCGCGCGGCTCACGGGGGAGGGGTCGATAGTCCCCACTCCGGCAGGACCCTCTCAGGACGGGAACGTCGCTCGGACGGTCGTCCCTTCTCCGGGCGTGCTCTCGACCTCGAGCAGTCCACCGAGGGACTCGACCCGTTCCCGAAGGTTCTGGAGGCCCATCCCCCAGGAAGTCACGTCGGCGTCGAACCCGCGGCCGTCGTCGTCGATCTCGAGGAAGAGGCCGGTATCTCCTCGTCGGAGTGAGACGCGGCAGGTGATGGCAGCCGCGTGCCGACCGACGTTCGAGAGGGCCTCACGTGCGAGCTGCACAACATCGCCGGCGCGCGAGGCGAGTTCGGAAGCGGCCGCGCCGTCGACATCGACCACCGTCACCACGCCGGTGCGTGACCCGAACTCGCCGGCCATCTCCTTGAGGGCCTCATCGAGCTGGCGGTCGGCCAGGATGCCCGGGCGGAGACCGAAGATGTAATTGCGCAGGTCCCGGATCGCGTGATCGACGTCCTCGACGGCCCCTTCGAGGCGACGAGCCATCTCGGCGTCGCTGGATGACGCCGCCAGTCCTTGCA
>JBKKAE010000054.1:0-7505 GCA_046714835.1 Actinomycetota bacterium
CGGGCGGTCCGCGACGTGATGTGGACAAGGTGCGGAGTCGTTCGAGACGAGGCCGGACTCCGGCGGGGGCTCTCCGAGCTCCGGGACATCGCCGCGGCCGTCGGCTCCGTCGACATCAGCCCGAACCAGGAGGGGTGGGACGACCTCGGTCACCTGTTCGACCTGCGCGCGTCACTGGCCACGGCGGAGGTGACGCTCCTGGGGGCTATCGAGCGGAAGGAGACGCGCGGCGCGCACAACCGGGCCGACTTCCTCCGGGCCGACGACGCGCTACGCGTGAGTTTCCGCGAGCGGCGGGACGGAGGAGGACGCTTCCGCATCGACGCCGTTCCCGTGCCGCCCGTTCCCGACCACCTTCGCGCCTGGGTCGATCGGGCGGCCGAGCCGGAGGTCGCCGGCGACCGGCTGCTCGAGTAGCTCGAACGCGCGATGCACGCTCGAGCTCCGGGATGCAGACGGGCCGCAGGGAGGGACCTGCGTCAGGTCTTCCGAGATGCGTGCCGGCGAGCGGACCTCGTCGCCGAAGAACAGCGTTTGGGGGTCCGAAACTCGGTTTTCCATCATGCGACGGCCGCGTGGCACTCGTGAATAAGGCCGCTGAGAACGTCTCGCCGATGGACATCTTCGGTGCGAGCTGCCGATGGGGTAGAGGAGAGGCGCGTTCGGGGAAGCCAGATCGAGCCCGCGATGTGGAATTCGATCGGTTCGGATTCATCGACCACCCGAGACGCGAGGGATCGGGCCCCGTCACGCCCAGCGCGCCGATCGCCGGCGACCGGCTGCTCGTGTGTCGAAGATCACTACTTTTTAGGGTAGGTCCGCTCCTCCCGGATGCGCCCGTCCCTGCCCTTGATGCGGACCTGTGCCTTGGGTTGGTTCTTCGCCGTCTCGATGGTCCGATTCACAACGTTCGCCTTGTTCGGTCCCTTGGCGACGGCTCGATTCGCCCCACCGGTCAGCCCGTCCCGGCCGCCTCAGAGCACCCGATCGGACTTGGCGGCGAAGACGAAGTCGCTCTCGGTCAGGCCATCGATCTTGTGAGTCCAGACGGTCAGCCGGACCTTCCCCCAGGCCAGATAGATGTCGGGGTGATGGCCCTGCTCCTCAGCGAGGTCCCCGACCCGATCGGTGAAGTCGAGCGCCTCGCGGAAGTCCTTGAAGCGGAACTCTTTCTCGAGGTGGTGCTCTTCCACCACGCGCCAGTCGTTGCCCAGTCGGGCCAATAGGTCGTCGAGCTCAGGTCCCCGGAGGGGCGGCGTTCCACCCTTGCACGGAAGGCACTGAAGCATGGACAGGTCCCTCATTCGGCGCCATCGTCCGCCGAGCTCGGGCGTGAGGTCAAGGGCGGCAGCGCCGGGCCCCGGTGATCGAAGTCGACCCCGCTACTTGCCCGATGGGAACGGCGCCGCTCATCTTGGATCGCTAACTTGGACTCTTTGCAGGACGGCTCTGGTCTGGGTCGCCGCTCTCGATCTCCGTTCCCGAGCGTTTTCGCCCCAATGTCGACCCCAAAGAGCGATGCTGCTAGCTATGCGGAGGCGAACGGCATCCCGAGCGCGCAGGGGGAGGCCTTCGAGAACGTCCCCGGTCACGGCGCCGTCGCGAAGGTGGACGGGCGTCAGGTGGCCGTGGGCAACCGCCGGCTGATGGAGCGCGAGGGCGTGGACATGGGCTCACTCGAGGCGCGGCGGCAGGAGCTCGCCGCGGGCGGGAAGACCGCAGTGGTCGCCGCCGTGGACGGCCGAGCGGCCGGGCTGATCGGGATCGCCGACGCCGTTCGCCCTACCTCGCGCGCGGCGGTGGCCGCCCTCGCGGAGTCCGGGGTGGAGGTCGTGATGCCCACAGGGGATAACGAGGCGACCGCACGCCGGATCGCGGGGGAGCTGGGCGTCCGCACCGTCATCGCTGAGGTGCTCCCCGGCGACAAGGCGAGCAAGGTGGCCGAGCTGCAGCAGGCCGGACGGAAGGTCGCGATGGTCGGCGACGGGGTGAACGACGCACCCGCCCTCGCCCAGGCCGATCTTGGCATCGCGATCGGGGCGGGCACCGACGTCGCGATCGAGACCGCCGACGTCGTGCTGATGCGCTCGGATCCCCTGGACGTTCCCACCGCTCTGCGCATCGGGCGCGGGACGCTCCGCAAGATGCGGCAGAACCTGGGGTGGGCGATCGGATACAACGCGATCGCGCTGCCGATCGCGGCCGGAGTGTTCGAACCGAGCCTCGGGCTCACGCTTCGACCGGAGATCGCGGCGCTCTCGATGTCGGGCTCGAGCCTGATCGTGGCCGTGAATGCGCTGGCGCTCAGGCGCTTGCGTCTGCCGGAGGCCGAGGAACGGTGGGCGGGGGCCGCACCGGAGGACCGTCCTTCCGAGCCAGTCAAGTTCGGTCCTTCGGGCTCCACGACACGCGGTAGTACATTGCCCTCCGATGCCAGACGAGATCATCAGAGGAGGATCTCGGTAGTGATCCCTGTCCGCTTGGCGAGCTTCCCTACCGTGAGAGCCATGGCCCGATGGTAGAGGTTGGAGCGCGCTGCAATGTCAAGAGGAGAACCCTCGCTGACACCACTACCCGGTTCGCGAGTGTGGACTCAGCTGCCCGCCGCCAAGCACCTCGACGGCGCATCTGACACCGTCCGGTCCTCAGAACACCTCAGGGCGTCAGAACTGCCTCCACGATCTCGGCCGCGATGTCGAAGCGCTCGAACTGGGGCATGAGGTAGATCCCGGCCTCGACACTCTGTAGCTCGCAGGCGAGATCCGCGGCCATGTGTGTTCCCTCAGCCTCCGCCGTCTCTCCCGCCTTCCGCATCCGATCCCGGACCTCCTCCGGGATGCTGATCCCCGGGACCTCGTTGTGCAGGAACTCGGCGTGCCTGCTTGTCACGAGAGGCAGTACGCCCGCCAGGATCGGCGCTTGGAGCTCGCCGTGTCCTTTCTCGTACACCTCCCGGAGCCGCCTGATCGGCTCGAGCGAGAACACCGGCTGCGACAGCGCGAACGCCGCCCCAGCCTCGATCTTCCGCTTGAGCAGCCGGCACTCCGCCTCGAGATCGGGTGCCGCCGGGTTCAGCGCGCAGCCCACCACGAAGCTCGTCGGCTCGCCGATCGAGGCTCCCGCCTGGTCCCTCCCCTCATTGAAGCCTCCGGCGATCAACGAGATCAGCCCGGTCGGGGCCACGTCCACGTTGTCCGTACCTCCCGGGTAGTCGCCCACCGTGATGGGGTCGCCGAGGCACACGAACACGTTCCGGATCCCGAGCGCGTGGACGCCCAGCAGGTCGCCCTGGAGCCTGAGGGGGTTCCGGCCCCGGGTCGGGAAGTGCAGCGTGGTCTCGATCCCTACGTGCTCCTGGATCAGCCGGCACGCCGCCCAGGGGCTCATCCGCATCCTGGCCAGGGGGCTGTCTGCGACGTCGATCACGTCGGCGCCGGCCTGGGCCAGGGTTTCGGCGGCGGCCAGCATCCGGGCGGCGGAGCCGCTCCTTGGAGGGTCCATCTCCACCGCCACCACGAACCGGCCCTCCGCGAGCCTCGTGCCGAGCTCCGTGGGGGCTGGCGCACGCTCCTGCGCCGCCTCGCCCATCTCGGGAGGGACGACCTCGACCACACTCAGGCGGGGCTCCTCCAACACGCCGGCCATGGCCCGGGTGTGGGCGGGCCCCGTCCCACAGCATCCACCCAGGACCGCCACGCCCTCCGCGAGGAGGCTCCTCGCGTGGTCCGCGAAGTAGTCCGGGGTGGCCGGGTACAGGAAGCGCCCCCCTACCTGTTGGGGGCCACCCGCGTTGGGCTTGGCCCAGAGCGGGGTCGAGCCAACGTGCTGCCGCATGGCCCGCACGACCCGCAGGGCCTGGGCCGGCCCCTGCCCGCAGTTCACGCCGACGGCGTCCGCTCCCGAGGCCACCAGCCGCTCGGCCACCTGCTCGGGCGTGGAGCCCAGGAGCGTCCTGTCGTCGCGGGTGAAGGTGGCGGTCACCACCACCGCGAGGTCGCAGGCCTCCTTGGCCGCTGCGAGGGCCTGCTCCATCTCGGCGAGGTCGGTTTGTGTCTCGATCAGGATGAGATCCACGCCGGCGTCGGCAAGCGCGGAGATCTGCTCGGCGTAGGCACCGAAAGCCTCGGCAGGCCTGACCCGCCCCAGCGGTGCGAGCCAGACGCCGAGCGGTCCCACGGAACCCGCTACGAGGACGCCCGCGCGGCCGGCCACCTCGGTGCCGCGCCGGTTCAACTCCCCGACGCGATCCGCCATCTCCCGGGCGCCCAGCTTGAACCGGTTGGCCCCGAAGGTGTTGGTCACGACCAGCCCGGCTCCGGCCTCGACGAACCCCCGGTGGATGCTCTCGACCAGATCGGGATCGTCGACGTTGATGGCCTCGAAGCACGAGCTGACCGGCACGCCCGCCTCCACGAGGGAGGTCCCCATGCCCCCATCGGCGAGCAGCGGCCCAGAGTGAAGGAGCGCGTCGAGCGCCGGACCATCCATGCGGGGATTGTCCGTTATCTCCGCGCCGGTCAGGCCCGCCAAGACCCCTGCGCTCGAACAACGGCCGCGACGTCAGCCGTTCGAGGCAGCCCGTCGGGCCTCGGCGGCGCTGGCCAGAGCTCCCATGCGTTCGAGGACGCCGGTGGGACAAGGCGCAATGTCCGGCGTCCTTGACGTCGAGGTGAGTACAGACACCAAGACGCCCTCGAGGCGTGGCTGCGGAACCCCGATGGCGTGAAGCTCGGCTCGAAGATGCCCAACTACCATCTGACCGAAGCGGAGATCGACGCCCTGGTGGCGTACCTCTACAGCTTGAAGTGATATAGCTGGAGTGATCGACCGATGGCAATCGTGAGCACGACCGCGAGGCGAGAGGGGATCCTCCGGCGCCCGACGGCGACGACCGGCTTCTGGAGCTGGTTCACGACCATCGATCACAAGAAGATCGGGATCCTCTACGGGGTCACGGCGTTCCTGTTCTTCCTGATTGGCGGCGTCGAAGGGCTCCTGATCCGCGCGCAGCTGGCGGGGCCGGACGGGACGCTGCTGAACGCGGATCAGTACAACCAGATCTTCACGATGCACGGCATCACGATGATCTTCCTGTTCGTGATGCCGATGTCGGCCGCGTTCTTCAACTATTTCATCCCGCTGATGATCGGTGCGCGCGACGTGGCGTTCCCCCGGCTGAACGCCTACAGCTACTGGGTGTTCCTCTTGGGTGGGCTCTTCCTCTACTCCAGCTGGTTCCTGGGGGGAGCGCCGAACGGCGGATGGTTCGGCTACGCGCCCAACTCCACGACCGACCCGTCGGTCGGGATGACCTTCTACGCGCTGGGTCTGATCATCACCGGCATCGCCTCGACGGCCGGGGCGGTGAACCTCGCCATCACGGTGGTCAACATGCGGGCGCCCGGCATGTCGCTGTTCCGCACGCCGGTCTTCGTGTGGATGGGCCTGGTGGTCCAGCTGCTGCTGGTCTTCGCCCTGCCGATCATCACGGTGGCGCTCTTCCAGATGCTGTTCGACCGGGAGTTCAAGACCCACTTCTTCGATCCGACGGCGGGAGGGGACCCGATCCTGTGGCAGCACCTCTTCTGGCTGTTCGGCCATCCCGAGGTCTACATCCTGGTCCTGCCCGCCTTCGGGATCGTCAGCGAGATCCTGCCGGTCTTCAGCCGCAAGCCCTTGTTCGGCTACCAGTTCGTCGTGTTCTCGGGGATCGCGATTGGGTTCATCGGCTTCGGCGTGTGGGCGCACCACATGTTCGCGGCGGGCCTGGGACCGGTGGCCAACACCGCGTTCGGGGTCTCGACGGCGATCATCGCGATCCCGACCGGCGTGAAGATCTTCAACTGGATGGCCACGATGTACCGCGGTGATCTCCGGTTCACCTCGGCGATGCTGTTCGCGATCGGGACCGTCACGATGTTCGTGATCGGCGGGCTCTCGGGCGTCACGCACACGATCGTGCCCTCGGACTACCAGCAGACCGACACGTACTACATCGTGGCGCACTTCCACTACGTCTTGTTCGGCGGCGCCGTCTTCGGTCTCTTCGGCGGCCTGTACTACTGGTGGCCGAAGGTGTTCGGACGGCTGTTGAACGAGACCCTCGGCAAGGTCCACTTCGTCCTGATGATCGTCGGCTTCAACCTGACGTTCGGCCCGATGCACATCCTGGGGCTCCAGGGCATGATCCGGCGCACCTACACCTACCCCGAGTCGCTGGGCCTCACGTTCTGGAACCAGGCCTCCACGGTCGGAGCGTTCCTGATCGCGCTGTCGATCCTGGTCTTCATCGTGAACGTGGTCGTGACGCACCTGCGGGCGCGGCCCGCCGAGGTCGCCGACCCGTGGGACGGGCGGACCCTCGAATGGATGACCTCTTCCCCGCCGCCGATCCACAACTTCGACGAGGTCCCGACCGTGCACGCCCTGGACGAGTTCTGGCATCGCAAGTACGTGGAGGACGAGCGGACGGGCCGGCTCGTGCCGGCGCAGGCGGGCGCTTCCAGCGGCCACGAGGACGGCCACGACCCGGGCGCCGGGCACGGGATCCACCTCCCGAGCCCGTCGTACTGGCCGTCGGTGGCCGCCCTGGGCATGCCCCTGATCGGCTACGGCGTGCTGTACTCGCGGTGGCTGGTGGGCTTCGGGTTCGTGACCGCGCTGGTCGGCTTCTACGGATGGGCGATGGAGCCCTCGGTGGCGCCCGGAGAGGGAACCGACTAGCCGTGGCCGACGTCGCGATCGCGCAGGGCGGCCACTACTTCGGGCCCGGTCCGGACGAGGTCACCGAGGGCATCCGGCCCAGGGCGCTCCGCCCGACTACTCGGCCGCCCAGGCCTACGCCGCCTGTCTGATCGCCCAGCGTTGCCTGGAGGAGGCCGGAGCCGACGACGAGTCGCTGTGGCGCGCGGCGTGCGCCTTGGACTGTGCGACGTTCTTCGGGCGGTTCCATATCGATGCTGCAACGGGCCTGCAGGTCGGCCACGAGATGGTCCTCGTGCAGTGGCGGCGCGGGAGGAAGCTCGTGGTCTGGCCGCCCCCCGTGTCCGAGGCCAGGCCCCTGTACCCGGGGCCGCAATGGACTGGTGCCAGTGGGAGTGCGAACCTGATGGAGGACTAGCATGGAAGCCATGCAGGTCTACCACCTGACGATCCAGGAGAACGGGCACATACGACGGTTCGTCTACGAGGACCGTGATGAGGCGCTGACGCGCTTCGCCGATGCGATCGCCGCTGGGCTCGACGCGAAGCTCGACGAGGTTGTGCGCGCGCCGGCGCTCCCGAAGCCGACCGAGAGGTTGCCGGACGAGATCGTGCCCGTTCGCCACTAAGGCGAGTTGCTCGGGGCGGTCTCGATCGAGAAGGAGCCGGGCGAGTCCCTCACCCCGACCGAGCGGAAGCTTGTCTCTGACCTCGGCTCGCAGGCGGGCCTCGTGCGGCGAAACGTGGCGCTCATCGCCGATCTTCGCGCCTCCCGCCAACGCCCTAGTCGCCGCTCAGGACGA
>JBKKAE010000055.1:0-5210 GCA_046714835.1 Actinomycetota bacterium
ATCCAGGTTCGGATCCGGCCGCCGGTGGTGAGCCGGCGGCGACGAACTGCGCGCCTGCGATCCCGGCGACCAGCAGCGCAGCGATCGAAAGGAACAACGCCATCCGAGCCGGAGTGGTGATCGCCATCGTTTCCTCCTGTGTGGGGAAGGGAGCGGGGCGGCAGCGCCGCACCCGTCCGGCTGAACGGGTGTTGGACGGCCACCCGCCGAGCACGGTTCCCGCTCGCGAGGCATCATGAGTAGAAGGGGCCTGGAGGAGGAGCCGGATGAGCACGATCTATCGGGTCACGCCCGGGGAGCGGGTGGAGGGCCAGGCGACGTCGGGGATCGTTCGCGAGCGGGCCCTGGAGACCGAGGGGATGTGGGCGGGCTTCGCGCGAAAGGACGCCGGGATGGTCTCCGGGTGGCATCACCACGGGGACTTCGAGAGCGCGATCTATGTGCTGTCCGGGTCCCTCCGGATGGAGTTCGGCTCCGAAGGGGAAGAGACCTTCGAGGCGGGTCCCGGTGACTTCGTCTTCGTTGGCAAGCAGGCGGTGCACCGGGAGAGCAACCCCTCCGCGGAAGAGGCGAGGATCGTCGTCGTCCGTGCCGGCCAGGGCGAGCCGGTCATCAACGTCGACGGGCCGGGATAGCAACGGGAGGGCACGTCGGAGGCCGCACGTATACTCGGCTGCGTGACCGTGCTAGGCGGGGAGCTAGCGGTGCCCTGTACCCGCGATCCGCTTCAGCGGGGCTGAATCCCCGCCCGAGGCCCGCGAGGTCCGAAGCGCCCCGGCACGGAGCGTTGAAGGTCGGGTCCCACGCGACGCCGGAACGCGAACCGGGTCAGGTCCGGAAGGAAGCAGCCCTAAGCGTGAACCGGCGGGTGCCGTGGGCCAGCCCGGCTGGAGCTCCGCCGTCGGGTAGCGGCCGAGTCTCGCGGCGTCGACGGCGGGTGCACGGTCACACCTTTGTGTGGGAGGGCCAGGGAGCCAGGTAGATGGCGGAGGACAGGCAGCACCAAGCGCTCTACCGGAGATATCGGCCGCAGACGCCGGCCGAGGTCCTTGGCCAAGATCACGTCGTGCGTGCGCTCACGGGTGCGATCCGCGACGGCCGTCTGCACCACGCCTTCCTCTTCTGTGGACCGCGCGGGACCGGCAAAACCTCCACCGCGCGGATCCTGGCCAAGATGGTCAACTGCGCGACCGGGCCGACCGCGGAACCGTGCGGCGGCTGCGACCAGTGCGTGGCCATCAGAGACGGCACGCACCTCGACGTGGTGGAGATCGACGCGGCGTCCCACGGAGGGGTAGAGGACGCGCGCGAGCTGCGCGAGAAGGCGCCCACCGCGCCGGTACAGGGCCGCGAGAAGGTTTACATCATCGACGAGGCGCAGCGCCTCTCTCGTGAAGCCTTCGATGCGCTGCTGAAGGTCTTCGAGGAGCCGCCGCCCGGTGTCCGCTTCGTCCTCGCGACCACCGAGCCCCACAAGATGCCCGCCACGATCGTCGGCCGCTGCCAGCGTTTCGATTTCCGCCGGCACACGATGGAGGGGCTCTCGGAGCTGTTGCAGAAGGTCGCCGCGTCCGAAGGCGTTACGCTGGATGACTCGGCTGCCCACGCGATCGCTCGGCACGCCGAGGGCTCTGCGCGAGACGCGCTCTCACTCCTGGACCAGGCGGGCGTGCTCGGGGGACAGAAGGTGGACGATGCCGCGATCCAGGCGCTTCTGGGGGCCCCGCGCAGCCAGGTGCAGGTCGAGCTGGCGGACGGCGTGGCCGTCGGCGATGCGCGGAGCTCGTTCGAGATCATCAACCGTCTCGTCCAGGACGGACAGGACCTTCGCAACGTGACAAACGAAACGCTCGCCCACTTCCGTGACCTGCTGCTCGTGAAGACGGCGCCGGGCCAGGAGGATCTTCTCGACATCCCCGCGGACGGATACGAGGCCCTCCGGATCCAGGCCGAGAAGTTCTCCTCCGCCGAGCTGGCTCGTGTGATCGAGCTGTTGCTGGCCGCGCAGAACGACATGCGCTGGACCACGTCACCGCGTCTCTCCCTGGAGCTCGCCCTGGTGCGGGCCACGATCCCCGAGACCGATCCGTCACCCGCGGGGACGCTGGCACGGCTGGAGCGGCTCGAGCGGCTCGCGAACGTCGACCCGGCATCGGTCGTTCCTTTCGCCGAGGCCGCCGGGGCCGCCCGCGTCGGGGACCCAACGCCGGTAGTCGTGCCCACTGAGACAGCTCCGGCCTCGAGCCAGCCACCCTCCGGCGTCGAGGTCCCCGCCGAGGCGACCCCGGCAGCCTCCGAGGTGGGTCCGCCGCCTGTTGAGGCAACCACCCCAGCGACCCCTGAGGCGGTCTCTCCCGAGGTGGCCGCGGATGCGCCGCATGCGGCGTCCGCGGACAGCGTCGATGTCACGATGCTCCGCCGCCAGTGGCCCTCGCTGCTCGATCACCTCAGCCAGATCGGGCAGCCGGTGCTTCGGGCGCTGCTGGAGAGCGCGACGCCGGCGACGTTCGACGGCGAGACCCTCGAGCTCGCGTTCCCTCCCTCGTTCCGCAACAACCTGCGGCAGGTCGCCAGCCGTGCCGACAAACTGCAGGCGGCGCTGGGCGATCTCTTCGGGATCCGTCCGCGGATCGAGAGTGTGACGCGCGAGGCGCATGCCGGCGGCACGGAGCCCGCCGCGGTCGCATACGTCGAGGAGGCCGAGGAACCGAGCGAGGAGGAAGCCCTGAAGCGTCTCAAGGATGTCCTGGGCGCCACGCCGGCCGACGACCCCGACGATCCCGAGGACTGACCCGTGTACGAGGGTCCGATCCAGGAGCTGATCGACGAGCTGGCGCGCTTGCCGGGCGTCGGTCCGAAGTCGGCCCAACGCCTTGCGTTCTGGCTCGTGAAGGCGACTCCTGAGGACGCGAAGCGCCTGGCCGCGGCGATCGTGCAGGTGAAGGATCGGATCGCCTTCTGCCGCGAGTGCGGCAACGTGGCCGAGGGAGACCTCTGCCGGATCTGTGGAGACGAGTCGCGCGACCGCACCCTGCTCTGCGTCGTCGAGGATCCGAAGGATGCCGCCACGATCGAGAAGGCGGCTCTGCACAAGGGCCGGTATCACATCCTCGGTGGGGCGATCAGTCCGCTGGACGGCATCGGCCCGGACGATCTCCGGGTTCAGGAGCTCCTCGACCGCGTCGAGCGTGATCACGTGACCGAGGTGATCCTCGCGACCAACCCGAACCTCGAGGGGAACGCCACCGCGATGTACGTAGCGGCTCTCTTGAAGCCCTCCGGGATCCGCGTGACGAGGCTCGCGAGCGGTCTCCCGGTCGGTGGCGACCTCGAGTACGCGGACGAGGTCACGCTCTCGCAGGCGATCGAGGGTCGACGCGAGGTCTGATCAGGCGGTGGCGCGGCGGCGCCGGAAGAGCCAGACGGCCATCCACACGATGGCGCCGAGAAGGGTGAGCGGGATCAGGTAGCCGAGCCCGACGATCACGGCGCCGACGATCCGAAGGAACCCCTGAACCGCCAGGTCGAAGGACGAGCCCAAGTCGGGGTTGTTCACGTCGGTCTCGGTGACTGCCTTGGGCGCGTTCCGCTCCTGCATCGAAACCCGGAGGGTCGACTCGGACACCTGGTCGTTGATGAACCGCAGCCGACCCTGGATCTGCTCGATGCGGAGTCGGACATCGTCCAGCTGCCCCGCCATCCGCAGGATCTCCTCAGTTGTGTCCGCTTCCTGGAACAGGTCGAAGAGGAGCGCCCTCTGTGCCGTGAGGATGCGGAGACGTGCCTGGTAGTCGATGAACTCGGCCGTCACGTCGTCGCCGCGGATCTGCTGGAACCGAACTCGCAACGCGAGCCCGCGCACGTCGGCGAGCGCTCGATCGAACCGCCGCGCCGGTATCCGGAGGACGAATGTCCCGGACCGGTCGTTCTGCGTGTCCGAGGAGAGGATGAACCCGCCGTGCTGCTCCGCGATGAAGGTCAGGTCGCCGACGGCGTCGCCGAACCCGTCGTCGGGAACGACGATGCCGATGCGACCGTCGCGCACGATCTTCGAGAGATCCTGCTGCTGGCCGCCCGCCGCACCCTGACGCCCGGCAGAGTTGTCGACGTCGGCGAGGTAGTCGGCCCCTGCGACAGCGGCCTCCTCCCCGTCCGTCGTAGGCGCAGCTGAGGCCTGCGGCATCGGCGCTCCGGGGGCGACTCCGGAACCACCGTCGCCGCCGCTACCGCGCACCTCATGCTCGTCGGCCAAGCCATCCGATGAGACCGCGTCGCCGACCTGCTGGAACCTGTCGGCCACGGGGTCGCTGCCGCCCGCGACGAAGCCGATGGCGCCGGCGACGACGATGAAGGCGGCGGCGATGCCGGCGACCTTCATCCACCTCTGGCCGATTCGGCGCCGACCCAGCGTCGTCGCCGCGTTCGACCCCGCCGCCTCGCGGGCAGCCGCGTTCTTCAGGTCGGTTTCGAGCTGCTGCAGGTACTTGATGTCCGTGTTCATGACTCCTTCTCCACGGCCGGGTGGAGCCCACGTTCCTGGAGCACCAACGCCAGACGCCTGAGTCCTCGACTCACGCGCTGTCGCGCGTTCGCCTCGCTGCACGAGAGGCGCCGCGCGATCTCCGGATACGGAAGCTCTTCGATCACTCGGAATCGGAGGGCTTCGCGGTGATCCTCACGGAGCGTTTCCATCGCCTCCGCGATCGCCCCTCGGATCGGCCCGAAGTCGACCAGGTCTTCGATCCGCTCGTAGTCCTCGGGTGGGAGATCGCGCTCAGGCATCCCGAGGCGCCGCCGTGCCGCCCGGTCCACCCGTCCCGACCGGAAGAACCGACCGAGCTGATGCCTCGCCACTCCGTAGATCCATGCCACGCCGTTCGCTCCCGTGTCTCGATAGGTCGTTCTCGACGCGAAGGCCTGCGCGAACGTCTCGGCGGTGAGCTCGGCCGCAGCTTCGGGGTCGAGCGTTCGCCGGGCGAAGTAGCGGAGGAGATCCTCGGCGTGGCGGCGGTACAGCTCGGTGAACACGCCGGGCTCTGCTGCCGACGCCGTGAGGAGCTCGCTATCGCTGCGCTGGTCCTCCACTCGTCTCCGATTTTCTGGCGATGTGGTGTTCCACCCGTACCATGCCCCGAACGGAGCAGCTGTGACAGGGGGTAGACGCGGTTGGCGAAGGACTCGTTCCCACGACAGCAGGCGCGTACGCGAAG
>JBKKAE010000056.1:0-3194 GCA_046714835.1 Actinomycetota bacterium
CCGCTGCGATCTCCTTGGGAGCCACGGGCACGGCCGCCGGCATGCCCTCGAGGATGGCCGCCAGCGACTTCCCGTGAGACTCCCCGGCGGTGAGCATCCTGAGCACGGATGCATCGTATCGGACCCCATCGCGCCGACCTGAGGGTGCGGGGGCGGCGGAAGCGCCGCCCCCGCGCCCCGCGCCCGCGACCCCCGTGGGCGGGTCGCCGGGCTATTTCTTCGCGTTGATGCAGAGGGTGAACTGCTCGTCCCCGAAGAGGAACGTCGCGCAGTTCCCTCCCACCGAGCGCAGCTCGAACCTGCCGCCCGCGAACTGCTCTCCAACGACCACGTCGTACACGGTGCCGTCGACCTCCACCTGGACGTGGGTCGCACCGTCGCGCTCGAAGATGTCGAGCAGGACGACCGTGGACCCGCCGATGTTCCGACTCGACCCACCGCCCGGCGCCGTGGGGGACGGCGTCTGCGTGCCGCCGCCGCCGTTCGACGGGGAGGGGGTCCCGCTCCCGTTCCCGCCACCGTTTCCACCGCCGGGAACCGTCGGTGACGGTGATGGTGACAGGAAGGGCGGGACGGAGAAGGGATCCCGCCCGGTGAAGCTCTGGATCGGAGGACCGGTCCCCCCGGGTGAGGGGCTGGGCGACTCGGCACCGGGCGTCGTCGGAGGGATCGGCGGGAAGGCCTCTTCGCCCCCTCCGAGGACGGTGAACAGCACGAAGCCCGCCAGGAACACGCCGAGGACGACGCCCCCGATGGTCACCGTTCGTCGATCTCGTTCAGATAGCGCCATCGTTAGGCCCCCGGGATCGCTCCCTGCTCGGTCGGGCCGGGCTCGGAGCCCGGTCCCGAGCTGACGTCGCTCGTGTACAGCGTGATCGTGGCGGCGAAGGAGAGAGCCGACCCCTCGATCGGGCTGAGATCCATCGACTGGACGGTCGCGGCGCGAGGGAGCGTTTCGATCTCGTGGAGGTATTTCACGAGCGCGAAATACGAGCCCTCACCGCTCGCCGAGATGGAGATGCTCGAGAATGACGCCGTATCCGAGGCGGCGGGTGTGGCCGGCGTGAGGCTCAGCACCGTCACGCCTGAGCCCGACGCGGCGTGGCGGAGGAAGAGGATCGCGCCCGGGAGATCCGCCGTGGGCGGCACCTTCCCGTCGACCTCCCGGATGGCCGCCTCGTTCTCGGGCGCCTCGTCGCGCGCTTGCTCCAGCGCGTTCAGCTGCGCGCTCAGCGTCTGCTGTTGCGCACGCGTGTCCTCGAGCTCGTCTCTCGCCTGGGCGACCTCATTCATCTTGGGCAGCACGAGGAAGAACACCAACAGCAACCCCAGGATCGCGGCTCCCGCACCGGCGACGATCACGGCTCGCCTACCCTGCATCGACGGCCACTCCCCCGGCTCGGCGTCCCCGCTCCGTGACCACGGCCCCGGTCAGGTCGACTCCCGAGGTGTAGGTGATCGGCCCGTTCTCCGGATCTGCGATCGAGTTCACCCATGGGTTGACCCAGCCGCGCACCCGTTCGAGTCGCGTGAGCCATGAGGCGACCGTTTGGTAGTCCAGGGCAAGCCCGGCGACATCGATGCGCCCGGTGAACGTCGTGTCGCCTCCCACGGATGCGGTCGGCTCCTGGGCGGCCGCGGACATCGCGGTGAGCGCCGCGGTGCTCGGGATCACGCGAGAGACATCCATGAGCAGCCCCGAGAAGGAGATCTCGTTGGCGAAGACGGCGTCCAGGAGCTCCTGCTTCGACTGGGCTCGCGCGCGCAGCTCCTCGAACTCACGGAGCCTCTCGATCTCTCGCTGCAGACCCTGGTTGGTCTGCTGCTGCTGCTCGATGTCGCTTCTGAAGGCACCCAGGTTCCCCAGCTGAAGGACGTAGAAGACGAAGATGAGTCCGATCACCCCGACGCCGGCAAGCGCGACAACGCCGGCCAGCCGTCGCTGACGCTGGGAGGCGAGGATCTCGGGCGGGAGGAGGTTGACCTGGCTCACGAGCCGCTCCAGGGGATGCCGAGGCCGACGGCGGTCGCGAGCAGCGGCTCGGCCTCTGCTTGCGCCGCCTCGGACAGGGACAACTTCGACCCGACGCGGCTGAACACCCGGCCGGGCTCGACGGAGACGGGGATCCGCTGTCGCAAGATGTCGATGAAACCGTCGAGCTTCGACCCGCCACCGGAGATGAGCAGGCGCTCGATACGGGCGCCCTGCGTCTGCGCCGTGTAGAACTCGAGCGAGGATCGGATCTCGTCGACGAACTGGGTCGCACGCTGCATCGCGATCTCGCTCGCCTGCGCGAGCTGCCTCGCGATCTCTTTCGCCTCTTCGGGCGTGGGCTCGGCGTCCCCTCCGGCGTCTCCCCGCTTCAACCGCTCGGCGACGTCATCCTCCACGGACATACCCCGAGCGATCGCAACGGTGATGTCCCGGCCTCCCGAGGGGAGGATCCGGACGAACCGGGTCTCCCCGGCCGAATGCACCACGATGTTGGTGACGTGGGCTCCGACGTCGACGACGGCCTCGCCCCCGCTGGTCTCGAGCTCCATCCCGGCGCCGGTCGCGCCGACGGCCCGTACCAGCGCGAACGGAACCAGGTCGAGCCCTACCGGCTCGAGCTTCGCGCCCGTGGCAGCGGCGATGAGCGTGTCCACCATCGCCTTCTGCGCCGCCACCAGCAGGAGGCGGAGCATCTGCCGGCCCTCGATCTCGATCTCCTCGATCAGGTGGTAGTCCAGGACCGCCTCATCGACAGGCATCGGGATGAACTCTTGGACCTGGAACCCGAGCGACTGCCGGAGCTCTTTCTCAGGCATCGTCGGGAGTGCGATCTCCCGGACGACGACGCGCTGGTTCCCCACACCCATCCAGACCTTTCGTGACTTGAACCCGCCGTGGCTCGATGACCAGAGCTCTCGCAGGGCTTGGGACACCGCCTCCACGTCCCGAACCTCGCCGTTCTCGACGGCGCCCACCGGGAGCGGCACCTGCGCCGCGCGGATGACGGTCGGGGGCGAACCCTCAACCAGCTCGGCCGCCCGAACGGCGGTCGAGCCGACGTCGAGCCCGATCCTCGTCTTCGGCACTAGCCGCCCTCCACGTGCACGGAACGTCCCTCCAGGAACCGCTCGAGATCCGCCTCGAAGATCCGGTAGCCCTTGCCCACCCGGAGCGCCGGGAGCTCACCCGACCGGATGAG
>JBKKAE010000057.1:0-4955 GCA_046714835.1 Actinomycetota bacterium
CGGGATGATCGGCGCCCCCGTCCGGAGCGCCAGGCGCACCGTCCCGGTCTTCCCTTCCATCGGGAGCCCGTCTTCGCGCTTCGTGACCGTTCCTTCCGGATACACGACGATCACCTCCCCGTCTCGCAGCGCGGCCACCGCCCGGTCGAGCGAGGACCTGTCACGCGAACCTCGCGAAACGGGGATCTGCCCGGCACCTCGGAGCGCCCTCCCCACGACGGGGATCCGGAAGAGGTCCGCCTTCGCGAGGAAACGCGGACGTCGACCGGCTCGCACGACGGCATCTCCATTGGTCAGGGGATCGAGATAGGAGATGTGGTTGCACACGATGATGGCCGGCCCCTTCGCAGGGACCCGATCCAGATGCTCGTGCGACAGCCGGAACCAGAACCGGAGCGGCGGAAGGGCCACCGTCCTCGCGACGTGGTACCAGGGTTCCGTGACGTGCTCCCTCGGTCGGAGTCGTGAGGGTACCGCGGAGCCTCCGCTAGGCTGACGAGCCCGTGCGCGCGATCGCCATCCCCGTGAAGTCCCTCGCCCACGCGAAGTCCCGCTTGTCCTCGCTCCTGACTCCCCTCGAGCGGGGGGCGCTCGCCCTGGCGATGTACGAAGACGTCTTGGACGCAACGCTCGCCGTCGACGGGTGGGAGACGTGGGTGGTCTCTGCCGACGAGAGCATCCTGGAGATCGCGATGGGCCGCAGCGCGCAGGGCATCTCGGAGGAGCGACCCTCGCTCCGTTCGGCGGTTCACCAGATCGAAGCGGAAGCTGCCGCTCGGCAGGCCGAAGCGCTCGCGATCCTGCACGCGGACACACCCCTCGTCACGACCGAGGCGTTGCGAGCAGCCCTGCATACCTTGGGCCCGGTTGTGATCGCCCCCTCAGCCGATGAACGCGGAACCAACCTCTTGCTTCGGCGGCCGCCCGGCACCATCCCCAGCCGCTTCGGACCCGACTCGTTCCGGCGGCATCTGGAGACCGCGGCCGAGCGCGGCCTGCCCACCGCGGTCGTCGAGCGGGAGGAGTTGTCGTTCGACCTGGACGAGCCGAGCGATATCCTCACCGTGCTGGAGACACATCGCCCGGGTCGGACGCTGGACGTCTGCCGGGACATGGATCTCGCGGGCAGGCTCGCCGCACGGACCTGACGGGAGCGGATGTGGATCAGGGAACGATCAAGCACTTCGACGAGGGTGAGCGAACGGGAACACTCCTGACCGACGATCGCACCGAGGTCGCGATCGACGCGGGATCGCTCGAGAATTCGAACGTCCTCACGTTGCGGATCGGGCAGCGCGTGCGCTTCGACACGGAGGAGCGGGACGGCGCTCCCGTGGCACGCTCACTGCGACTCGTGACCTGGGACTGAGCCTCCGCCCCTCACCCCGAATTGTTGCCGAGTACCTGGTGACGGAATTCCTTCCCCGGCGTGAACGCCGGCAGGTCCCGCTCGGGAACCACGATCGGAACCTCCGGCTGCCGGGGATTGCGCGCGATGCGACGGTTCCGATGCTTGCGTTCGAACGTCCCGAAATCAGCGAGGGTGACGCGGTCGCCCACCACCACGGTTTCGCGGACGGTGTCGATCGCCGCATCGATCACGCGCCCGACCTCGGCCTTGCTCAGTCCGGTCTTCTTCGCGACTTCAGTGACCAGGCCGCCCTTGTTCATAGATGCTCCCTCCAGGGTCGTCGTGGTTGCCTTCGAACGTACCGAACAAGGAAGGGAAGGGTCAACCGAGCAGGCGTGCGGCGGAATCCTTTCGGTCTCTGGCCACCTGGTCTGTGGCCCACGTCTGGCCCATCTCTCCCGATCCTCCGGGCCCACGACGGTCCGCCGCTGGGGTCGGGCTTCCGGGACGGACGGACGCCTCCGGTAGACTGACCTTCACCCTGGGGCGTGGTGTAACGGCAGCACGACAGGTTCTGGCCCTGTTAGTCGAGGTTCGAATCCTTGCGCCCCAGCTCCGAGCTCAGGGTTCGTCCGGAGGCCTAGAGGCCCAACCCGACGAGCAGCCCAACCAGCACCACGGCCAGGCTCATACCGAACAGGGCCAGAGTCTGCCCCACCTCGCTGCGTAGGTCGTCTTGGTCGTTCTCTGTCTGCATGCGACGTTGATACCCCGATCGCTGTCGTTCCATACAGAAGATGTCGGAGAGTTCGAGAGGAACTTGAGAGCATGGGCGGCATCCGGCCCGATCCATCGACCGCCGCGACCCTCAGGCCGCACGCTGCGCGCCCTCTGGGTCAAGGAGATCCAGGACCGCGGATTCCACTGCCCCACGGGTCCGGTCGTCGGTGAGGTCCCGGCCTCGCGGCAGATCGATCGTTTCCCCGTTAAGGAACCGTTCGATCACTCGAGGGTCGATGTAGGACGCCCGGCAGACGGCCGGCGTGTTCCCGAGCGCCTCGGCCACCTCCTTGACGAC
This sequence comes from Actinomycetota bacterium, assembly GCA_046714835.1. Taxonomy (GTDB): domain Bacteria; phylum Actinomycetota; class UBA4738; order UBA4738; family HRBIN12; genus JAJNBA01. The sequence continues at coordinate 2,430 of JBKKAE010000057.1, forward strand.
CGTCGAGACCACCCGCTTGCGGGAGGTGACCGAAGTGAGCCCCTCCTCTTGCGAGGCGAGAAGCGCGGCCGTCAGTACCGTCGCGTGCCAAGTCCTGAAGTCCTTCGCGGAGATGTCCTCGTCCGCCAGATCCTTGAGGTAGGCGTTGATGTCCTCGGATCGGACATCACGCCACGTCTTGCCGTCCCGGAAGGCGAGCAGCTCGGGTCCTCCCCCTTTGCGTCGGAGAAGCGAACCCGTGAGTCGGGCGAGCGCCGGATCCCGGATCGCCTGGACACGACGTTGGCCGCCTTTCGCCGCGAAGTCGAAGCGGACCTCGTCGCCGGTCACCTTCACGTGCGTGCGCCTGAGGGTCGCGAGCCCGAAGGACCCGTTCTCTTCGGTGTAGGCCTCGGAGCCGATCCGGAAGAAACCGAGATCCAGGAGACGGACGGCGCCCGCGAGCGCCCGTTCGCGAGTCAGACCCCGCGAGGCGATGTTCCGGTCGCTGACCTTCCTCATCGCGGGAAGGCGCCAGGCCAGTCGGAGCACTCGATCGAACTTCTGCCGGCCGCGACGAGCGCTCCAGTCCTCGTGGTAGAGGTACTGCTTCCTGCCGGCCCCGTCGGTGCCCACCGCCTGCAGATGACCTCGTTCGTCCGGGCAGATCCATACGTCCTGCCAAGCGGGCGGGATCGCCAGCGACCGTATCCGCCCCACGGTTTCGTCGTCGCGGACCCGCTGCCCGTTGGGGTGCACGAAGGTGAAGCCACGCCCCTGCCGGCGCCGCGAGATGCCGGGTCCTGTGCATCGCACCCGCTTCAGCGAGCTCATCGGCCCCGCCCCCCGCCTGCTCTCTCCTCGAACGTCACGTCCACCCGCTCCTCGGGACGAGCTGTCTCCTCCTCGGCCTGACTCGCGAGCGCCTCTTTGTCCTCGTCCCTGAGCGAGGGCGCGATCAGCGATCTCGGCCACAGGCGGCGAGCCCTGACCACGTTGATCTCCGCGGCGAGGAGGAAGAGCTGGGCGACGAGGGAGATCCACGCGAGCAGGCCGATCACGATCGCGAAGAATCCGTAGACGGCTGACGCTCGGCCGATCTGGCGCTCCACAAGCCAGTTGCCGAGCAAGAGCAGGACCGTCCAGGCGACAGCGGCGAAGATCGCGCCCGGCAGCACGTCTCGCCAGGTCACATGGGCGACCGTGAGCGACCGGAACACGAACGAGAACACGGCGACGGACATGAGCACCGTTCCGGCCACCGAGAGCGCCTTGAGCAGGGCGGCGTTCCATCCCGTCTCGCCACCGGTCCCCGCGAGGAATGTCGACAGCACGATCGACGCACCGAACACGAAGAACAGAAGGAATGCCCGCGTCACCCGAGCGATGAGTCCGGGGCGCTCGACACGCGGGACGTCCCACACCTCGTCCATCGCGTTCTGCGCGGCTGCGACGATCGCCGTCCCGGTCCACAACGCGACGACGACGCCGACGGCAAGCGTGAGGGGCGAGTTCGACAGCTGACGAACGCTCTCGTCGATCGTCTTGCCGATCTGCGTGCCCACGACCGGGAACTGCTCGACCACTGAGTTCAGCAACCTGTCCCGGAGCTGCCGGTTGCCCCTGATCACGTACGACGCCACGGTCGCGAAGACCAGCAGGAGCGGGAAGAGCGAGAAGAAGCCGTAGTAGGCGATCAATGCGGCGAGCTGGCTCGCGCGATCGTCGGTGAACTTCTTGATCACGGCGAACGGGAAGGCGAGCACCGGGTGGCGCTGCTGCGCGTCATCGACGCGGCGCAGCATCCGCTGCGCCGCTCCGTCTCTCGCTGCCGTCATGCGGGATTCCCTTCCCTCGCCCCCCCGGCGTCAAACGCCGAGGTGGGGCAGATGCAGGCTCGGTACCCTGTCATCATGACGACATCCGGTACCGCCGCATCCGACGGCCGTTGTCCCATCTGCGGCAAGGGCACCCTCGCGGACATCGACTTCGACGGAGACGACCAGTTCCAAGATCCGGAGAGCCGTCAGGTGGATGCCTACACGTGCGGGCACGAGGTACCGCGGGCACCTCTCGAGGTCGGCGATACGGACCGTTTGGACGTCGAGCAGCGAACCTCCGAAGAGGTCGCGTCGCCCTCGCCCGAGGAAGAAGCCGCATACGAGGCAACCAAGGAAGAGGCGGAAGAAGAGTAGGGATCCACTCAGGGATCTCGAGATCGCTCGACGATCGGAGCGGCCGGCTCTTCTGGCCCAGCCGCGGCTGAAGGCGACGGCGAAGGCCGTGCACTCGGTGAGGGCTCGGGAGGAGGCTTCGGCGACGGCTCGGGCGATGGCGACGGGGACGGCTCCCGAGAAGGAGAGGGCGCGGGCGAAGGCTCCGTGGCGGGCGAAGGGTCCGAGGAGGGAAGCGGCTCCGGGGAAGGTACCGGCGGCGGGGGGTCCGCGTAGATCTCGTAGCTCCCCGGCTTGAATCCGACAACTCGCATGCCGCTGGTGGCTTCGGTCATGAAGTCGTGCCAGATCTGGGCAGGGATCGTTCCTCCGT
>JBKKAE010000058.1:0-3709 GCA_046714835.1 Actinomycetota bacterium
CTGCCGGCGGGGGGGCCCGGCGTTGTTTATATCCCACCGGCGGGGGGCGCCGTGCCACGACCGGGCCGTGCTTTGTCACGACTTTGCGCTCGGGCGCCTTCGGGGTCTGCGCGGGGCGCTCGTCCGCCCCCGGGCCGACCCGCTCGTCGTCCGTCCCCATGTGTTGCCCCCTTCCTGGATCCTGTCCGTCTAAGAGACCGTTTTGCTCCGTTATGCACCGAGGCTAGCTCCCGGGGTTGGGAGGTGGAGGGGGACGATGGTCCCGGGTCGGGCAGGACCATCGGACCCGAACGGTCCGTCGGTCAGATGTCGTTGGCGAAGGTGTCCCAGGCGTCGGCGTTGCCGATCTGGATCCCGGTGCGGAGCCCAGGTCGCGCCCTGCGCGGCGGCCCCTGGGCGCCAACACTGGTTGGCTGGCCTAACAGGCAAAGGGGAAGGAAACGAGCTCAGGGCCGCTCGTGCGCCGAGAACTGCACGTCCACGCAGTCGGGACGCACGGCCAAGATTGTGGATCTCCAACGCGATCTGCTGCGGCGGCGCACCGTGGTCGGTCTTCTTCCTGGTCAAGGTGGGGCGGCACGAGTCCAGCCATGAGAGGAGCCTTGAGAGCCTCCACTACCATTTCGTGCCTTCCGCGGCAGACTAGGGGCCTCCTCTGACCAGCATGACGGCAAGGGCAGCTCGATGCGCCCGATCCATCCGGCCCGGAGGCGCATCCGTGCCGCCTCCGCCGAGTCCGGACGTTCCGCCACCGGGCGGTAGCCCGCGGGCCGAGCACGAAGTCGTGAACGGCGCTGAGGATGAATCCCCGATTCGTGGGTGGCGGAGCCGCCGGTAGCATTCGCTCTCCTTGGAGGGGAAGGAGATCCATGCTGTTCTTGCTCGTTTACTTCCTCGTCGGCCGCGTTCTCGCAACCGAGCGATGCCCACGTGAGGGAAGGGACATCGAGCTCTTGGTGCTTCGAACACCAGGGTGAGGGTGCTGCAGCGGTAGTGAAGCGCCCCCGTCTGCGCCGTCTCGACCGGCTCCTGCTGGCGGCGGCGAGCAAGGCGATGCCGAGAGGCCAGTGGTCTTCGTTCCGGGGCTTCCGGGTCGAGGTCCTCGGCCGTCGCCTCGCCGGTATTTTCGTCCGCTATGTGGCCGAGGTTCCCAGCGATGTCTAAGGGGTAACCTCATGGCGAGCGGTCATCCCATGATCGATGATCGCGGCGCTGCCTCCGCCGACAGCGCTCCTCGTTGGGGTCGTCGTCGGCCTGCTCTTTGGGATGCTGGGCGTCGGGGAAGCGCCTTCGCCACGCCGCTGCTCAGCTGGGCGGCGCCGGCCGGGTCGGGGACGCGCGGATCCCTAGGGGTTGCGGCGTTGGTCGACATGGCCCCCCCTCTCAGAGCTTGAGACCTCGCTCGCAGGTGGCCAATCTAGACCGAGGCCGTTGCTCAGTGCCAGTCCGGGAAGGGACCGCGACCTCGTCGCGAAGCCCGCCCTCCGGTGGCAGATCTTCACGGCACGGTCGGCGGTAGCGGACGTGGCCGATACCTTGGTGGCCCGAGCGAAGAAGGGCGGAACGAGGTGCGACCGAGGGCGATCACCGCCTGGTACCAGACCGCCGCACGCGTCTGGCTGACGCTCGCGGGCCTCTCCCTCCTCCTGCCTCCGGGGCGCCGGGTGGGCATCTGGCTCCCCCTCCACCTCGCCCTGGCGGGGGCCGTCGCCACGGCGATCTCGGGGGCGATGCAGAACTTCATGCACGCGCTCACCGCCACGCCGGAACCGCCGGCGTGGGCGACGTGGGCGCAGTTCGGACTGGTCACAAGCGGCGCGGGCCTGATCGCCGTCGGGATGCCGACGTCGACACCCTGGCTCACGGCCGCCGGGGGCACGGCGTTCGTGACCGCGATCGCGATCCTGGGATGGATGCTCCGGCGGGCCTGGCGCCGGGCCCTGAACAAGCGACACGCGGTGCCGATGGCGACCTACGGCGCGGCGGTACTCGCGGCCCTGATCGGCGGGACGCTGGGAGCGCTCATGGGGAGCCACGCGGTCGTGGGCGAGACGTACCTCCGCTTCCGGAGCGCCCACATGACCGTCAACGTCCTCGGGTTCGCCTCGCTCACCGTGGTCGGGACGATGGTGACGCTCCTGCCCACAGCGCTGCGCGTGCGCATGCCGCCCTGGAGGGGCCGGCTCACGGTCACGCTGCTCGTCGGCGGCCTGGGGTTCGAGCTCCTTGGTTGGGCTCTCACGTCCACCCCTATGCTCGCCGCCGGCGGCATCGCCTACGCGGCGGGCGCGCTCGGTCTGGCCTGGCTCGTGGTCGCGGTCATGCGCACGGAGCGGAAGTGGAAGGTGCCGCTCGCGGCGATGCACATGCTGGCCGCGGTGGCCTGGTTCGTGACGGGATCGCTGTCGTTCGCGTGGGCGCTCGTGCACGGACCCGAAGGGTTCGGCGCCTTCCGCTCGGACTTCCTCGTCGCCTTCGTGGGCGGCTGGCTCGTGCAGACCCTGCTGGGCGCGTGGGCCTACCTGCTGCCGATGGCGCGACCCGGGCATCCGGAGACCCGGCGGCGTTCGCTCGCCGCGTTCGAGGTGGCGGCACCGGTGCAGCTCGTGTTGCTCAACGCCGGGCTCGGGCTGATGGCGCTCCGTGCCGCGGGCTGGGTGGGATCCCGGGCGGCCGACCTCGGCGTGATCCTCGCGCTCTCGGGCGCGGGCGTAGCGCTGCTCAAGGCGTGGCTCTTCCCGCTGCTCGGTCGCGGCCCCGTGGACACGGAGCGCGCGCGAGCGGTCTGGGGTTGACGGTCGGCGCGTACCGGCGCATGCCGGGCTCGGCTGGCGACCGAGGAACCCCCGAGCCCGGGCATGACCCGGAGGCGATCACCCGCCGGCCGGCTGCCTCGTGGCGTCAGGTGTCGTGGACGCGATGGCCGGTCATGGCCCAACAACGGCACGCCTCGGGAGCGAGCGGGCGCGCGTCAGGGAAGCCTGAAGGGGTGCAATTATTCGGTCCACGCCTATGAGCAGCGCGTTTGGCTGTGGCGCGAGGGAAGCATGGCCCCGGGTTTCCGTCCCTCACTCCCCTTGGTGGCCTTCGAATAGCGATCTCACCCGACGCGCCACGCGTTCGCCGGATCGATGTCCTCGGTGGCCTGATCCACGAGTACGAACCGGCGGCTGCGTGATGGATCAGAGAAAACGTACCCTTCAGGATCCCCGCGTGGCGCCGAGGCCTGTCCCGACCATGATCGCCGTGGGCGTCGCCAAGCCGAGGGCATCGGTCGACGCCATCCGGTGCGGGGTGGCCGCGGCAGAAGCGGTGCGGAGCCTCGGGATCGAGATCAGGGCGGGCGTGAGCTTCGGGCAGCTCGAGCTGGTCGAGGGGAAAGCCGGTGGCCTCATCGTGAACACCGCTGCCCGCGTGATGTCGGTGGCCGGTCCGGGCGAGGTGCTGGTGCCGGCATCGGTGAAGGACATCGTGGTGGGCACCGGGATCGTGTTCGCGGATCACGGTGTCCATCGGCTGAAGGGAATCGAGGACGAGACCCGGCTGTTCCTCGTGACCGTGGTGGACGGCACGCCTGCGGCGCCTGAAGGGTGCAGTTATTCAGATACAGCCTCTGACCTGGGCTGTCCACAATCTGGTTCCGACCCAAGTCGGTCGGAGAACCCGTCGGAGCGTCGGTAGTGGCCGGCCCCTCCGGCCCATCGAACCC
>JBKKAE010000059.1:0-4826 GCA_046714835.1 Actinomycetota bacterium
TCGCAACTCCGAGGGGCGACCGCCGTGCCTTGGACAGACCGGGCCCTCGCACCATCGCCTCGACGATGCGCAACTCGTCGAGCTCGTCGCCGGGGATCTCCTCGATGATCTGACCTCGGGACATCACGAGTACTCGATCGCAGAGCCCGGCGAGCTCGATGGGATCGCTCGACTTGACGAGCATCGCCGACCCGCTGTTCGTGCGGGTGCGCAAGGCCTTGTAGATGTCGAAGCGGGAGCCGACGTCGACGCCCTGCGTCGGCTCGTAGGCGAGGATCACGGACGGCTCCTTGAGGAAGGTGCGCGACACCGAGACCTTCTGCTGGTTTCCCCCGGAGAGGAACTCGACCGGCTGCTCGAGGGACGGTGTCCGGATCTCCAGCCGTGCGACGAGGTCGGCGACGGCGCGCCGCTCTGCTCGCCTCCTCAGCAGGCCGAACACGGAGAACCGGTGCACGGATTGGATCGTGGTGTTCACCCTGACGCCGAGCACGGGCAACAGCGCCTCGTGTTTGCGATCCCCGGGCAGCAGCATGATCCCCGCTTCGACCGCCTGATGGGTCGAGATCAACGACAGCTCCTTGCCGTCGCAGACGACCAGGCCCCCTTTCGGGGGCTGGCGGCCCGCCATGCAGTCGAAGAGCTGGGGCTGGCCGTTCCCCTCGGCACCGGCGATCCCCACGATCTCGCCGGTCTCGAGCGTGAAGCTGACCGGTCCGAACGCCTGCCCTTGCAGGCCATCGACGACGAGCACCTCGCGATGCGCAGCCACCTCGGGGGCGGGTGGCGGGAAGGCGCTGTCGAAGGGGCGGCCGACGATGAGCTCGACGAGCTCCACTTCGGTCGTGGCCTTCGCGTCGAACGTGCCTTGGTTCCTGCCGTCGCGAAGGACCGTGATCCGATCGGCGATCTCAAGCACCTCGGGCAGACGATGACTCACGTACACCACGCCGACGCCTCGATCCCTGCAGGCGGACACGGTCCGATGCAGGGCTGCCACCTCGTCGGGTCCCAGCGCGGTCGTGGGCTCGTCGAGCAGCAGTACCTTCGGATCGGTGACGAGCGCCTTCGCAACCTCGAAGAGTTGCCGATCGGCCAGGCTCAGGAACCCTGCCGGGGCGTCTGGGAACAGCTCGAGGTCGAGGTCGAGCTCGGCCAGCAGCTTCCTCGCCCACTTCTTCCTCCGCCAGAACGGCGGTCGCTTGGCTGCGGGTGCCGCGAGAAAGAGGTTGTTCTTCACGGGTTCGGGCACGATCAGCGAGGTGTCCTGGTAGGCCATCGCCAGGCCCAGCTGCCTGGCCTGTGCCGGGGAGTCCCGGCGGAGGGGTTCGCCCCCGATCTGCACAGAGCCCAGAGGGGGGTCGACGAACCCACTGGCGATCCCGAGGAGGGTCGACTTCCCCGAGCCGTTCTCGCCGACGACGGCGTGGACCTCCCCGGCACGGCAGTCGAAGCTGACGTCGGTCAGCGCTCGAACCGCCCCGAACTGTCGGGAGACACCGCGCAGCTCGAGGACCCGCTCGCCGGGGCCCGACCCTCCTGCTGGACCTCCTTCTGTCATCAGCTCGCGAACATCAACTGCAGGACCTCGTCCGGCACCAGCGAGGTCCCGGAAACGGCCGGAGCGACACGATCGGGATCGCAATCGTCCGCCGTCACCTCCCGCATCACGTGTGGCACGACCACCTCAGGGGGGATCTCGGCGCCCTTGATCGACAGCATCGCCGCGGTGACCCCGATCCGTGACTGGAAGTTGCCACCTGCCGAGTAGAAGATGTTGTACGTGGGCTCGTTGCGGTCTGCCCAGTCGCAGAACAGGTCCTGCTCATCGGTGCGCAACGCGACCGTGAGGTTCTCCACCGGGATGCCCAGGTCCTCGTACGTCTGCAGGCCGATGTTCATCCCGTCCGCGTACTCGTACGCCCAGCCCTTGATCTCGGGGTTGGTCGTCAGCAACCCTTGGAACACGCCGGGGATCGCCGGGGGGGACCAGAAGGTGTCACCGGTCGTCGTGTTCTCGTTGGCGGGCGGATTGACCAGCTCGATCCCGTCCGCGAACGCCGTGGCCGCGCACTGCTGCCAGCCGAGGGACAGGGCGTTGTTCGGTGTCCCGCCGAGGAGCGCCACCTCGCCGGTGCCGACACCCGTGTTCAGGACGTCGGCGAAGCTCTCCCCAAGGTCACAAAGGTTCTCGCCGACCACCGTCAGATAGTCCTCACCGGGGACGAGGGCACCTTCCTGATCGGGAAGACCGACGTAACCTGCCGAGAACGGGATGTACGGGATGCCGGCCGCCTCGGCCTCGAGGACTTCCTCTCTGAGCCCGATCCCGATGTCGGGGTAACCGACGATGAAGTCGACCCCCCGGCTGATGAGGAACCGGATGTCGTTCTCGGCGATGGTGGGATCGAAGGTGGGTCCGCCGAAGTTCGCTTCGGTGGAGACGATGGCTCCGATCTCCTCATACGTGAGCGCCTGGAGGATGGCCTCCATGTGGCTCACCGCCCGCCAGACGTTCACGGTGTCACCGCCGCCGTCGGCATAGCCCATCACCATCTCGCCGCCGGTCCCGGTGTCACACTCCTGGCTGCTCCAACACTCCATCGCCTTGTCGATCGTGGCTTGATCGAGATCCTGTTCGGCCCGCGCGATGGAGGCCAGGATGATGTTCCAGCTCTCCTCATCCGACGGCTCCACCGGGCCGAGTGCCTTCTCGACCAAAGCCGGGTCGGCATCGATGCTTTCTCCGAAGTCCGACAGACCGCCGGACCCGGTGGCACCGGTCGGGCTGAGCGTATCGCTCGGGGTCGTGTCGTCACCTCCGTCACATGCCGCTGTGACCAAAGCCAGCACGACGATGACGCCGATGATCCTGATCCGTTGCATGTTCCTCCTCCCACTGAGTCGATGGTCCTGGCTTCCCCGGATAGGTGGGACCGTCACATACCCTCCTCCTTCCAGGCACGTCCCTCGGCGGGACCGAGGAGGGTCGGCGTCTGCGAGCGATCCCGTCTCCGCTCTCGGATCAGCTGCTCGACGCCCCGAACGATCCGATCGCCCGACACCAACATGCCTCCGATGATCACGAGACCGAACACGACGAACTGCAGGGCGGTCGGCAGTCCCATCGTCCGCAACATCTGGTTGAGACCCGTCAGGAAGAAGGCGGCGGCGAACGTGGACAACGGGCTGGCCAACCCGCCGGTCAAGGAGGCACCGCCGATCACCACCGCCGCGATCGGCCCCAAGAGGTACTGCGAACCGACGGCGACCCCCGGGGTACGGATGAGCCCCGCCAGTCCGATCCCGGCGGTGGCGTAGAAGACCGCGGCGACCACGTAGGCGAGGATCTGGTTCGACGTCACCCGGACACCGACGACGTGGGAGGCCACCGGGTTGGCGCCCACCGCCTGGAACCTGCGGCCGATCGCCGCGTAGCGAAGGCCGATGATCAGGACGCTGGTGAGCCCGACACCGATCCAGAAGATGGGACTGACACCGAGGATGCGGGTCGAGGTCCAGTCGGACATCCCGGGTGGAACCGGACTCTGGACCGGGAACGTGCTCCCGTAGCGATTCACCACTCCGTTCACGATCAGACCCACCGCCAGGGTGATGATGAGCGCGTTCAGCTTCAACCCACCGATCAGGATGCCGTTGACGAGTCCGACGACCGCGGCTGCGGCGAGCGCAGTGGCGATGGCGATGGCGATCTGCTCGTTCGATCCGTCCCCGACACCGACCATGATCACCGCCGCCAGGCTCATCGTCCCTGGGACGCTGAGGTCGATCCCGCCGGTCATGATCACCAACATCTGGCCGAGGGCGGTGATCCCGAGCACCGCCCCGTAGGGAGCGACGGCGCGGAGGGTGACGCTACTCAGCGTCGTCGGGGCCCAGAGGAAGGCCACGATGACGAGCAGGAGCAGTGCGATGTACACCGGCATGTACCGAGAGCCAACGACGAACGACGTGAGCGCTGTCGATGGGGCTTTCGTCGTCGTCGTCACACTCACCCCTCCCGTGCGGCACCGACGGCGGTTGCGACGCGGCGTTGGGCCGTCGTTGCCAGGTCGCGGGCCCGGTCCACGTTCGCTTCGAGAGCACCGCTGCGCATCAGGGGCCTGCCGGCGACGAAGACCCGGTCGACGTTCGAGGTATCCATGCCCCAGACCACTGCGCCGATCGGGTCGTTGATTGGGAAGATGTTCGGGCGGTCGGTCCGCAGCATGACGATGTCGGCCTGCTTGCCCGGCTCGAGGGATCCGGTCACCGTGCCCAACCCCGCCGCGCGGGCGCCGTCGATGGTTGCGTGACGGATCACGCCGCGCGTGCTCATCAGCTTCGGCACCCCGGCCTTCCCGGCGAGCTTGCGATCGAAGACGGTGGCGTGCTGCATCGAGATCGTCGCTCGCATCTGCGCGAACAGGTCACCGGGAGTGATCCGCTCCTCATCGACCCCGAGGCCGGGCCGGATGTCGCGGTCGATCAGGGATTGGATCGGCGGCGTCTCGAGGCGGCCCGCCATCTCGCTCGACGGCGCGAGTGACACCGAGGCTCCGGAGGAGGCGATCGCCTCGACGTCCGCGTCGTCGAGCGACGAGCAGTGCACGAGCGTCACGTCCTTACCCAGGAGACCACGCCGGGCGAGCTCGGCGATCGCTCCGGGGCCGGAGGTCTCCGCGCCGGCGTGCGCGTGGATCCGAAGCCCGAGCTCGCGGGCCACCGACCACTCGGCCGCGATTCGTTCGAGGTCGTTCGCGTGGGGTACCTCGGATCCGAACGCGATCGTCGTCCGCGGCCCCTGTCTGTTTTACACATCTCCG
>JBKKAE010000060.1:0-2766 GCA_046714835.1 Actinomycetota bacterium
CGCGCCGCCGGCGCCGCCGACGATGCCGAGGCGCTGAAACGGGCGGCTGCGAGGCTCCGCGGCCGTGATCTCAAAGATGCGGCCACGCTCGCCATGTCCGAGGCGCTCAACGCCCTCATGACCGCGCACGCGGACAGGCGCCGTGGCGCGGCCGTGTCCGAGGAGTTCGAGCTCGTCGCGGCGCGGGAGCGGGCGCGCCACGGTGCCTGGTACGAGCTGTTCCCTCGCTCGGCCTCCCCCGATCCCGAACGACACGGGACGCTCCGCGACGTCGCGGCACTCGTGCCGGACATCGCGGAGCTCGGCTTCGACGTCCTCTACCTCCCGCCCATCCATCCGATCGGCCGGACGAGCCGCAAGGGCGCGAACAACACGACGACTGCCGTCCCAAACGACCCCGGGAGCCCCTGGGCGATCGGGTCGGAGGCGGGTGGCCACACCGCGATCCATCCGCAGCTCGGCACCTTCGACGATCTGCAACACCTCCTCGCAGAGCTGAAGCGACAGGACATGGAGCTCGCTCTCGACCTCGCGTTCCAGTGCTCGCCGGATCATCCCTGGGTGGAAGAGCACCCCGAGTGGTTCCGGCACCGCGCCGACGGCACGATCCGGTTCGCCGAGAACCCGCCGAAGAAGTACGAGGACATCTACCCTTTCGACTTCGAGACGAAGGACCGCGACGGGCTCTGGGGTGCCCTGCGGGACGTGGTCCTGTTCTGGGTGGAGAAAGGGGTGCCGATCTTCCGCGTGGACAACCCACACACGAAGCCGTTCTCCTTCTGGGAGTGGCTGTTCGCGGACGTGAAGCGCGCCCATCCCGACGTCCTGTTCCTGTCGGAGGCCTTCACCCGTCCCCGGGTGATGGAACGGCTCGCCAAGATCGGCTTCGACCAGTCCTACACGTACTTCACGTGGCGACGGACGAAGGACGAGCTGACCCAGTACCTGATCGAGCTCACGCAGCCACCCGTTCGGGACTTCCTACGGCCCAACCTGTGGCCCAACACCCCCGACATCCTCACCGACCAGCTCCAAGAGGGTGGCCCTCCGGCATTCCGGCTGCGATATCTGCTGGCGGCGACGCTTGGTGCGAACTACGGGATCTACGGGCCGGCGTTCGAACACATGGAGCGCGCGCCGAGGGAGCCCGGCTCGGAGGAGTACCGCGATTCCGAGAAGTATCAGCGCCGCCTCCGGAACGTCGCGGCCACCGGCATGCGGGAGCTGATCGCCCGCGTGAACCTGATCCGCAGGGAGCACCCGGCACTTCAGCACGACCGAACGCTGCGCTTCCACCCGGTCGAGAACGATCGGATGATCGCCTACAGCAAGACCCTGCCCGACGGGAGCGATCCCGTCGTCGTCATCGTCAATCTCGATCCGGATCAGCCCCGGTCGGGCTGGGTGGCTCTGCGCATGCCCGAGCTCGGGATGGCCTGGGATACGTCCTTCGTTGCGCGCGACCTCCTGACGGGTGAGTCCTTCGCGTGGTCGGGTGCTCGGAACTTCGTGGAACTGCATCCCGGGCATCAGCCGGGGCACGTGCTCGCGATCGAGGCCGGGAGTCCGGCTCCGTGACGACCCGCGCGCGGACCCGCGCCGAGACGTCTCCCGCTGAGACGCCGCAGGCCCTGAGCGTGGCGGCGCTCGGAGCGCCGGTCTCGAGCTGGTACCAGGACGCCGTGATCTACGAGCTCCACGTACGGGCGTACCAGGACAGCAACGCCGACGGTGTCGGCGACCTGGCAGGTCTCGTGAAACGACTGGATCACATCCGAGACCTCGGCGCGACGGCCGTCTGGCTGCTCCCCTTCTACCCGTCGCCCCTCCGCGACGACGGTTATGACATCGCCGCGTACAAGGCGATCCATCCGGCCTATGGGACGATGCGAGATTTCCGGACCTTGTTGCGCGAGGCACACCGGCGGGATCTGCGGGTGATCACCGAGGTGGTCCTGAACCACACCTCGGAGGAGCACCCCTGGTTCCAGCGCGCCCGCGCGGCCAAACCCGGCTCGTGGCAGCGGAATTTCTACGTGTGGGCGGACACGCCGGACGGCTATCCCGACGCCCGCGTCATCTTCGGCGACTTCGAGTCGTCGAACTGGGCGTGGGATGCCGTCGCCGGGCAGTACTACTGGCATCGCTTCTACTCCCACCAACCGGACCTCAACTTCGAGCAGGCGCGGGTACGAGCGGCGATGTTCGACATCGTCGACTTCTGGCTCGGCCTCGGCGTCGACGGGCTGCGACTGGACGCCGTTCCCTACCTGTTCGAACGGGAGGGCACGAACTGCGAGAACCTCCCGGAGACGCTCGAGTTCCTGACCGACCTGCGGCATCACATCGACGGGAAGTTCGAGAACCGCATGCTCCTGGCCGAGGCCAACCAGTGGCCTGAGGACGCGGTCGCCTACTTCGGGAACGGCGACAGGTGCCACATGGCGTTCCACTTCCCGTTGATGCCGCGGATGTTCATGGCGAACCGGATGGAGGATCGTTTCCCGCTCATCGACATCCTGAACCAGACACCGCCGATCCCCGAAAGCGGGCAGTGGGCGACGTTCCTGCGCAACCACGACGAGCTGACGCTCGAGATGGTGACCGACGAGGAGCGCGACTACATGTACCGCGTGTACGCCGAGGACCCGCAGGCCCGCGTGAACCTCGGGATCCGTCGGCGACTCGCGCCGCTCCTCGGCAACGACCGACGCCGGATCGAGCTGATGAACGCGCTCCTGTTCTCGCTGCCGGGCACGCCGGTCA